>JANRLI010000002.1 GCA_033762625.1 Alphaproteobacteria bacterium | reverse complement strand
GTGGCTGCCCGGCTCAACTGGCCGTGCATCCGCATCAACCTTGATGCGCATATCAGCCGTATCGACCTCGTTGGCCGCGATGCCATCGTGCTGCGCGATGGCAAGCAGGTCACCGAGTTCCGCGAAGGCCTGCTCCCTTGGGCGCTGCAGACGCCGACCGCCCTGGTGTTCGACGAATATGACGCGGGTCGCCCCGATGTCATGTTCGTCATCCAGCGCATCTTGGAAGCGGAAGGCCGCTTGACCTTGCTTGACCAAAACCGCGTCATTACCCCGCATGCATCCTTCCGTTTATTCGCAACCGCCAATACAGTTGGTTTAGGTGACACAACAGGCCTCTACCATGGCACGCAGCCCATCAATCAGGGCCAGATGGACAGATGGAATATTGTCTGCACACTGAATTACCTTCCGGCGGAAGATGAAGTGAATATCATTCTCGCAAAATGCCCATCGCTCAATAACGATGAAGGCAAGAAGCAGGTTGCCAGCATGGTGCAATTGGCAGGCCTAACGCGCAGCGGGTTTATCAACGGCGATATTTCAACGGTGATGTCGCCGCGCACCGTCATTACATGGGCGCAGAACAATGCCATTTTCAATGATATCGCAACATCTTTCCGCCTTAGTTTTGTGAATAAATGCGATGAGACGGAACGGCCGATATTGGCGGAATATTTCCAGCGCTGTTTTGGAATTGAATTAGCTCTTTAACGTAGGAGTATGTCCCAGCGAAAGCTGGGACCCAGTTTATGAACAAGCAATGCTTCGTCTATATTCTGACCAATAAGCCTTACGGAACGCTCTACATCGGCATGACAGGAAATATCACGCGCCGTATCTATGAACATAAAAATAAACTTATTGATGGTTTTACCAAAAAATATGGTCTCGATAAATTGGTGTACTACGAAATTTATGACAATTTTGCTGAAGCATCGTTGCGTGAACGCACAATGAAAGCATGGAAGAGGGACTGGAAGAAGCAGCTCATTGAAAAACAAAATCGTGATTGGCGCGATTTAAGTGATGAACTAATATGAACCTAGGCCCCAGCTTTCGCTGGGGCATACGATGAAAAGGAACGCACATGCTTGCAGCCCTTACGCTTTCCAGCTTTTTCGGCCTCACCGAATATTTGGGTCTGGGCGATAAGGCGGAGTATTACTATGCATGCAGTGATCCCGCATTTTTTGTCGTGCGCAATGAAAACCAGTTGACCGGCGATAAGCATCTTGAACTCAAAGGCACAATCAACACTCCGCAACAAGGCTATAGCTATAAGTGGCAATTCGTAAGTGTCGAAGCGCCCTATGCTTATGCCGATATTCTGGTCGGGCAACCCTTAAGCGCGGATAAGCGGTTTGGCCGCGGCTTGCCGTCCGTTCAGCACGTGCAGGTGGACCAGAAATTCACCTTGCCGCAACAGGTCACGGTATTCCGCTTCCGCATTGTCGGGCTTGGCCCCGTACCCGCACGCGTTGAATGTGATTTACGCCAAACGCCGACCAATACGGGTCCGGTCGATTAACGAACGCATTTAAAACCTTACCCAACAAACGCGGCGAGAATTCCTTTGGCGCGTTCCAAGATGCGTGGGGAAAGCCGCGCGGATGTTGTATCCGGGCTTTTTGCCGTAAATGCGCCCGCCAAAACACCATATTCCAATGCACTGTGCACACCGTGCCCCTTGGCGCGAAAGGCAACATAACTGCCCAGCAATGCATCGCCTGCACCCGTTACATCGCGCGGTACAATGCGCGGCGTTACAATATCGTCCACCACAATCATGCCGTTGCGCTTTTCGGCAGAAACCACATTATGCTTGCCGCGCGTTATCACACACACCACATCCAACTGGTCAGCAAGCGCAACAGCAAGTTCGCCTGCTGTTTCACGCACAATCCCAAATTTTTTTGCAAGCGCAGCTGCTTCATCCTGATTCACCACCAGTTCATCGATATGTTGAAAATGTGTGCGTTCTACCTGTGCAGGGTTAGTGCAGTTGAATACCACTGTTGCGCCTCGTGCTTTGGCACGGCGTGCTAACGCCATTGATTGCACAACTGGAACCGATGTTTGAATCATGACAATCGTATCTCTATCCAGCAACGCATCAGGGATGCGTTGTTGCAGCGCATGTTTATTCGCGCCGCGATAAATCATGCTGACCTGCCGCGCCTGCGCATCGGCATACACATAGGCCTGGGATAGGGTTTCACCTTCAATCCGCTGCACATCCACCTTTACGCCCACGCGCTCTAAATGTTCGATGTGTTCGTTTGAATCGATATCGGTATAGCCACCAAACGCACCAAAGAAATGGGTTTCAACACCCATCTTGGCGGCTGCAAAAACGGCGTTACTGCCTTTGCCGCCAAAACTGCGTTCGTAATTTTTCAACGATAAAAAGCGCAGCCATGCTTTTGGATTGCTGCCCAGTTTTTCCTTATAGGGTTCAATATTCCCTGCTTCCAAATCGGCGATAATATCTCCGCGGCGTTTATCAACATACATCAGGCGCTGGTCATCCCCTGGCGGCAATTGCCCCATTAGGTCTGAAATATCCTGAAGCTTGCGTTTGCGGTCCACACCGCCCGAACCAAATCCGACAATACGCATAAAAAACCCGCTGCTATAACGCCTAAAATAAAATACGCGTTTACTTCAAGATAACGCTGGCAAACTGTCAAGGGGCGCAATAGTTTCAGTACGTAATCACCACTGCCCTCACGAGCGGTTGCGCACCCATCCTTGAGATGGGACGCAGAGCGAGTGAGACTCAAAAATGTTTAAATAGCGCGCCAATCATAATATATGAGCAAGTTAATCCACACTGCCGAAGATCCGGTCGAAAGCTTTAAACGTGCCAGCGTGGCGACGGCCAAAACGCTTGCCGGCGAAGCGGAAATGGATGTGGTGTTTTCAACCGATCAATCGACCACGCTATCATCCTCAATCATGGCAAAAGGGCAAAAGCAGCGCGTACGCTTGCCACTTCCTTCGCGCGCGCTTTCGGCGCATGACCGCGCGCTGGTGCGCGGCAGTGTAGATGCGGCAGGGCTGCGCATGCGTTTTCATGATCCAAAGGCATTTAAACGTCACGCGCCAGCCGGTGATAATGCACGATTAGTATACGAAGCATTGGAACAGGCCCGCTGCGAAGCCATCGGCGCAAAGGCCATGCCCGGCATTGGCGAAAATCTGGGCGCGGTATTATCCGACCGCGCCAAACGCCAAGGCTATGATCACGCGACCGAGCGCGCACAAATTCCCATTCACGATGTCATGCGGCTATTGGCGCGTGAAGCACTTTACGGCGCGCCTATTCCGCAAAACGCATTGCAGGCGGTGCAACTGTGGCGACCATGGGTTGAACAGCGCATCGGCAATCATTTGGGCGAGCTTCCCAAATTACTGAACGATGCCGATGCCTATGCCCAAGAAGTGCGCAAGCTGCTGGTGGCCATGAACATGGATTTTCCGGGCAGCCCCGATGAAGAAAGCGAAGGTGATGACCGCCCGCACGAAGCTGACCCGCAAGAAGATAAAAAAGAGCAGGAACAGGCCGAAGGCGGCGCGGAAAGCCAAGACCAATTGCCAAAAGACGCCGAACAGCAAGCCGCCAAAGAAGCCCGCGATATTGGCGAAGGTGATGAAGGCGAAGAAAAACCAGTAAGCGGCGAAGATGAAGCGGAAACCGAAAGCGATGAAGAAGAAATCCGCGAGCCGCCATCTGCGGCACAAGCACAAGCGCTGACTGTCTATAATGCGTTTACAACCCAGTTCGATGAAATAAAACACGCGAGCGATTTGTGTCCGGCCGATGAACTCGCACGCCTTCGCCTGCAACTCGATAATCAGGTACGCCATTACCAAGGTCTTGTTGCAAAACTTGCCAACCGTTTGCAACGCAAATTGCTGGCGCAGCAAATGCGCAGCTGGGATTTTGACCGCGAAGAAGGCATGCTGGATGTCGCGCGGCTTGCGCGCGTCGTCGCCGCGCCCGGCGTTCCGCTTTCCTATAAAATTGAAAAGGACACGCAGTTCCGCGATACGGTCGTCACGTTGCTCATTGATAATTCGGGGTCCATGCGCGGGCGGCCCATTGGCATTGCCGCCATCACCGCTGATATTCTTGCGCGCACGCTGGAACGCTGCGCAGTAAAGGTGGAAGTGCTGGGCTTTACCACCAGCACATGGAAGGGCGGAAAATCGCGTGAACTGTGGCTGAAGTCTGGAAAGCCGCCGCATCCCGGGCGCCTCAATGATTTGCGGCACATTATTTATAAAGCGGCCGATGCGCCGCTGCGGCGTTGCCGCCGTAACCTTGGCCTTATGCTGCGTGAAGGATTGCTGAAAGAAAACATCGACGGCGAAGCATTGCTGTGGGCACATACACGGTTGCTTGCACGGCACGAAGACCGCCGCATTCTGATTGTCATTTCCGATGGCGCGCCGGTGGATGATTCAACTTTGTCATCCAACCCTTCCGTTTATCTGGAACAACATTTGCGCGAAGTGATTGGCAAAATTGAAGCGACCAGCCCCGTACAGCTCCTTGCCATTGGTATCGGGCATGATGTGACGCGCTATTACAAACGCGCGGTAACCATTACCGATGTGGAGCAATTGGGCGGCACAGTGATGAACGAACTGGCCGATTTGTTTGACGAGTAGCGCAAAGAAATAGCATTAACCAATTAATCTGCTGATTTTACATATTATCAGCAGCGCTGCTACTGGTCCTCTCTTTTGCATCAATACTTTCAATAATAACCTGTATTTTAGATGGATATTTTAAACATTCTTCAGGAACGAATATGACCCATACTGCCGCGACGATTAACGCCCTTGATGACGAAGCTGTTCTTAAACTGAAAGCGGATGACATTATTGCGCTTGGTGCAGACGCCGCGAATTTGTCGCTGCGCGTATTGCATGTTCTGGAAAAACCTGCATTTGAGGCAATTGATGGGGCCTATTTCCGTCCTGGAAAACTCAATAAACTTATTGAAGCACGGCTTAAAAACATAACCCCCAAACAAGCCGCGGGCTTTACGGATGATACCGTGCAAGGCCTGACCGCCCATACAATCCAACTTATGGAGAAAGGCGCACGTAAAAGCATTGATGTGACAAAACGAACTGTAGATCAGATCAATGAAACGCCTCCTTGGGCATTCGCCGAGATGGATGTCACAAATGTCAGAAAAATATCACCTGAAATGATAGTAAGATTATCAGGCCATAAGATCGCATATCTTATCAAGACCTATGGCGCTCCGATTGCGCTGGATAGTTTAACCACCATCCAGCTTGAAGGGGTTTTAAAAACCTATTCAGGCAACCTTCCCTCTGAACTGCTCGAACAACTTGCAACAGTAAAACCGGAAGTCGCAGAAAACCTTACAACATCCACGATTTTGGGTTTATCGGTCGAAGAAGCAAAAGCATTGGGGTATGATACTGCCGCCCGCAAAGAACTTGCACATCTCATTACCGAAGATGAACAGCGCAAAATCAGCGCAAAAGCGCTCATCAATATGCCAAGCGAGGTTCGCGCAGAACTAAGCGGTGCATGGATAACTGGAGAACAGTTATGGAATGTGCTAGGGGAGCAACGAAAGGCTGCTTATAACAAATTCAGAGAAGCCGCCGAAGCACAACAGCCCGGAGCAGAAGCCGAATATGAAAAGCAAGAATATTCAACCCTGTTAACACCAAACCAGCTGGCTGCCCTTGATACACACATTGTAAGAGCGACCCGTCCTTATGCACTAAACACCATGGTCACCAGCGAGTTGGCAATTATCGCGAGACGTCTCGAAAATGAACAGCTTGCAAAGCTGAACATCCGCAAAGCCTATGAATTAGGTAAATTGGGCTTCATCCCGATTGCAAATCAAGGTTATGTGCCAATGCGCCGCTTGGCTGCATTTGTCGGTCGCCGCCTAGCCCCTGCACGACTTACCGCAGCGGCTTAAATAACTACGCCGCTTTGACGATGCGGTTGCGGCCCTCGCGTTTGGCTTTATACAGCGCGGTGTCGGAAAGCTGTAATAATTCATCCAGCGTTTTTCCTTCATCGACCATGACATGACCAAAGGATGCGGTCACGTGCAATGGCGTGCCATCGGGCGCTTTCAATTCGGCGCGTTGAATGGCAGCGCGCAGACGCTCCAGCACTTTTTCTGCGCCATCATTATCAAGGCCCTTCAATATCAGCAAAAATTCTTCGCCGCCCAAACGGTACGCATCATCATAGGTGCGGATATGGCGCAGCAATGTGTTGGCAACGCCCACCAATACGCGGTCACCGGTATCGTGGCCATAGGTGTCATTCACACTCTTGAAATGGTCGATATCCACCATCGCCAAGGTAAAGGGTGTTTTGGCGTTCAGGTAACGGTTCATCTCGCGGTTAAAGTCTTCCTGCAACCCATTGCGGGTACGAAGCCCCGTTAATGGGTCAAGCCCTGCTGCCGCTTCGCTGAATGCGCGTTCAAGGCGGCGCACCGAGGTTACAAATTCATCAAAGCGCGACAGCACACGCTCGTAATCCTGAATGGGTAATGCTTCGCCATCGGGCGCGCGCAATAAAACTAGCTTTGCTGCTGTGTGCAATTGTTCATGCAGCTCGGCAAGGCGGTTTAATATCGGGCCCTGATTGGGCAGCGCAAAAGTCGCGCGGTCATGCCATTGCAAAAAGGAATTCGGCATTTTCGCATCATCGGCTTTTGCTGCGCGATCATTCCCGCCATAAAATGCCACCTGATGCCATTGCGACAACCATGCAATATGGTCATCCACCACTTTGCCGAGGCCTTGAACGATGCGGGTGCTGGCTTCCATGGTGATTTCCTTGGGACGAAAAAGGGCAGGAGTTACGAGCGTAACGCCCAGTTATTAGGGATTAGTAAAAGCGTGAAATTTGCGAATACCTGATTGAGTATTCCAACTAAACTATTGAAATAACACGCTAAAAAATTTCACATGGCTAATTGATCCATTCGCCCATAGCCTGCGTATACCATACAGTCAAGTAGCAGTGCCCATAACGGGGCTGCGCCGCTAACCCTCGATGCTTCCAAGAAGATCAAAAGGAGAAAGACCATGGCTCATTTCGACGACAATTTAACCCGTGCTGATAATTTGCGCTTTATTCGCGGCGCGATGCAATCGCCGATGCTCGAAAAAATAAACGAATTTGAACTCGCCGCTGCATGGCGCGAAAAGGGTGATGAAAAAGCCCTCCACAAACTCATCAAATCCTATGCCCGTCTGGTTGTGGCGATTGCCGCGAAGTTCCGTGCCTATGGGTTGCCGATGGGCGATTTGATGCAGGAAGGCCATATTGGTCTTTTGCATGCCGCCAATCGGTTTGACACATCACGCGATGTGCGCTTTTCAACCTATGCGACATGGTGGATACGCGCATCCATTCAGGATTACGTATTACGCAATTGGTCAATCGTGCGCACCGGCACAACGGCAGGACAAAAAGCATTGTTCTTCAATTTGCGCCGCTTAAGGGCGCGTATTGAAGGCAAGGCCGCACAAATGGGCAATCTTGACCCCATTATGCTCTCTCCAGAAACCAAGTCGGAAATTGCAGGTGCATTAAAAGTCAATGTGCATGATGTGGAAGTGATGGATGCACGGTTAACCAGCCATGACCAGTCACTTAATGCACTGGTCCATGATGATGGCAGCCATGATTTTCAGGATTTTCTGGTGGATGACAGCCCCAACCCTGAAGAACTGATTATGGCCCGCCACGATGGTGATGTGCGCCACAACTGGCTCGGCGTTGCCATGCGCCAGCTGGATGAACGTGAACGCCGCATCATCCGTGACCGTCACTTGCGCGATGAAGCAGCTACGCTGGAAGACCTTGGCAAAAAACTGGGCATCAGCAAGGAACGGGTACGACAGCTTGAAACACGGGCCATGGCAAAACTTAAAACCCTCATGCATGACCAGGCGGATGCATCAATCGTTGCATCGGCCAAGCAGCTCGAATCAGCGGCGGCTTAAAATAGCTTTGGATTTAGCGCCATGCGGAATAACCTTTCTGCATGGCGCTTATTCAATCTGACGAATATTCCGATGATCTGGCGAAACTCTCGGCAACCATCCAGCCGGGCAAAACCTTGCTGCGCACCAAGCATGGCTATTTTCTTGTCCTCAACCACGATATTCTCATCAGCACCTCGCTGATGAAATACGGTGAACTTTCCGAATATGAATGGGATTTGATGAAGCCCTTCATCAAACCGGAAATGGTGGTGGTGGATGCAGGCACGCATCTTGGCACCTTTCTTGTGCCCTTTGCCCACCGCGTGGGGCCAAAAGGCAAAGTCATCGGCTTTGAACCGCAACCTGTCATCCATGAATGTCTGATGACCGCCATCATGCTCAACAAAGTTGGGCATAACACCCAAATCCATCATTGCTGCATTGGTAATTCAAACGAAGAACTGGTGATTGACGAGCCCGATTACGACCATGTCGGCCAGTTCGCGGGGTTAACCTTCAATGAAAAAGGCTATAACGAAGCCAAAATGTCGAACAAGAAAATCAAAACGCATGTCGTGCGTCTTGATGATGTGTTCAAGGAACCGCGCTTTGATTTTTTAAAAATCGATGTCGAAGGGATGGAAAACGATGTACTGCTCGGCGGCGCAACGGTTATCAAAAAATTCCGCCCCGTCATGTTTATTGAAAATTGCCGCCGCGCCAAATCACCGGAATTGATGCAAACCATTTTTAATCTGGGTTACCGCGCATGGTGGCATACGGGCCGTTTGTTCAAAATCGATAATTTTAACAAGAGTGATGAAAATTTATTCGGCAACCGCTGCAATACCAATGTGCTGTGCATCCCGAAGGAGCGCGGTGATGGCGAAGTGCCAAAAGGTTTAATCGAATGCACCGACATTCACCACAATGTGATCGCCGAGAACGGGCAGATTACGCCCAGCATCCCCGATTACGAACCGCGGATATAATTCCGTCATGCCCGCGAAGGCGGGCATCCACGAACTTACTTTCGGATAATTCATGCCTGAAAATTATTTCGTATATATTCTCACAAACAAACCTAACGGTATCTTATATGTCGGCATGACGAATAATATTGCCAGACGCATAATCGAACATAAGCAAAATTTATATGAAGGGTTTTCTAAAAAATATGGCCTTAATAAACTTGTATATTACGAAGTCTATAATGATCCGGAATCCGCAATAGTTGCTGAAAAGCGTATGAAAAAATGGAATAGAGCTTGGAAGGTCAGACGGATTCTTACAACGAATCCGAATTGGGATGATTTGATTGAAGATTTAAATAAATAAAATCGTGGATGCCCGCCTTCGCGGGCATGACTCGATTATTAATGTCTGAAATGGCGAATGCCCGTAAACACCATCGCCAAGCCCGCATTATCTGCTGCGGCGATGACTTCATCATCCCGCACGCTGCCGCCTGGTTGAATGATGGCAGTTGCGCCTGCTTCGGCTGCTGCCAATAAGCCATCAGCGAAGGGGAAAAATGCATCGGATGCCACCACACAGCCCTTGGTGAGCGGCTCAGCCAAACCAGCAGCTTTTGCGGCTTCGCCGGCTTTCCATGCGGCGATACGTGATGAATCCACACGGCTCATTTGGCCTGCGCCCACGCCCACCGTGGCTTCGTTCTTTGCATAGACAATCGCATTCGATTTCACATGTTTGCCAACGCGGAAGGCGAACAACATATCGCGCACTTCATCATCCGATGGTTTGCGTTTTGTTACCACCTTTAATGTCTCGGCTGTCACATGCCCGTCATCGCGGCTTTGCAGCAACAACCCGCCCGCAATCGAACGCAGCGTTGCGCCTGCGCGCTTCGCATCCGCCATGCCATGCGTCAAAAGCAAGCGCAAATTCTTTTTTGCCGCGATGATCTTCTTGGCATCCTCATCCGCTTCGGGCGCGATGATGACTTCGGTGAAAATATCGGAAATCGCTGTTGCCGTTGCCGCATCCAATTTGCCGTTAATGGCAATCACGCCGCCAAATGCACTGACGGGATCACATGCCAATGCTTGCTTATACGCGCTCACATAATCCTTTGCGCTAGCAACACCGCACGGGTTTGCGTGCTTGATAATCGCAACCGTGGGTTTTGAAAATTCGGAGGCCAGTTCGAATGCCGCATCCGCATCATTGTAGTTATTATAGCTGAGTTCCTTGCCTTGCACTTGCTCTGCTCGGGCTACGCATGGCTCGGTCTTACGGGCAACATATACTGCGCCCTTCTGGTGCGGGTTTTCGCCATAGCGCAGCATTTGTTTGCGCGTATAGCTTGCGGTAATCACTTCGGGATAGTCATCGCCTAACTGTCCTGCAAACCAGCTTGATACCATGCTGTCATAGGCAGCAGTGTGCGTAAACGCTTCAAAGGCGCAGCGTTTTCTAAAATCCAGACCAATCGCGCCATTATTTTTCTTCAGCTCATCCAGAAGTCCTGCGTATTGTGATGGAGAGGTTAGCACCGTCACGAAATCATGGTTCTTTGCAGCGGCGCGGATCAGCGCAGGCCCGCCAATATCGATATTTTCGATGCTGGTTGCAAAATCCGCGCCTTTATCAATGGTTGCCGCAAACGGGTATAAATTCACGATTACAATATCGATCGGTGGAATGGAATGTTCGGTTGCCTGAAACTGGTGCTGGCTGTTGGTGCGCACCTGCAAAATGCCGCCATGAATTTTGGGATGCAGTGTTTTAACGCGGCCATCCATCATTTCCGGAAAGCCGGTAAAGGTTCCAACTTCCGTCAGCATGATGCCTTCGGCTTCGAGCGCTTTGGCAGAACCACCAGTTGAAAGAATTTCAACACCAACCGCGCGCAAGGCTTTCGCGGTTTCAATCAATTGCGTTTTATCGGAAACAGAAATCAGCGCGCGAACAGGTTTGACTAAATCTGGCGCAGGAACGGTGGAAACAGCATGGAGCGACATGAACGGCCTTATTAATAATGTAATGAAGGCCTAGAGATTTAACGGAGTTTTTGATAACTCTCAAGACATACGGAAACAGCTATATTTTGCCGTATTTATTGGCCTTATTTGCTTTTACCTTCGCGCAGCAATGACCACAGCCATTTCGTATCACCCGCATTGGTAATTCCGCGCACCACAATCTGGCGGCTTGGGCGGGCATAGACCTTTCCATAATACAATGTTTCATCCAGCGATAGGCTTTGCGCTTCGCCATGCCCGTTTTCACAGCGGAAGCGATATCCATTCCCGCCCGGCATTTTAATCAGCACCGCTTTGCCATTTTGAATAAGGCTGGTCTGCACCAGCGGATGCAGATGAAAACGCAACGTAATATTTTTTCCTTCGCGCCCGGAAACCTTGTCTTCACCGCGCAACGCATCGCCTTCATTCAATAACGTCAATGTGCGCTGATGAATAATCTGTTCGCCTGCCAAATAGCCGTCATGCGTTACCACCACCTGCTGCTGGCCTTTGGTATCTTCGCGCAGACATTCAATACTGGACGGACGCGCCCCAATGCCGCCATTCGCCAGTACTTCGCAATTGTTTTTATCATCCACATTCAACGTGGTATGCGCCGCGGTTGCCGCCATGGCCGCATACCAATCATCGTTATCGTGGCCAGGATGGGCGCCGCAATTTACAAACAGCCGCTCGCGCCCAATGCTGCATTCAAAACTGGAAAGTCCCGCATGCGCCGCGCTATCCAGCCCTTGCGTTGGCGGGGCGCCAACATCCACAAACACCAGCATGCGGCCCAACGATAACCGTTCATACCCGCCATGCACCAGATTTTTTGGCGCGCGCCCGCGCGTATCGGCCTGCGTCAGCAAGGCTTCCAGCATCACGGGGTTTTCTTCCTGCGCGCCGTTGAACAAACATAAAGCTCCATCGCCGTGGCGGTAAAAACGCAGCGCAGCAGCTGCGCGTTCAATCGCTATGGGCAATTCGGGCGGCAAGGGTATTTTTCCGGCCTTTAATGCATGGCGTAGATCGACAAGGCATTTCAGCGCGATCATCTGTTGCGTCGGGTTGCGTTCGGCATTCGACCCATCGGCCAATATCGCGTGGCGCAATGCAATGGGCATAATTTCAAGACCAAGCTTTAACGCTTTATCCCCGTCGGGAAATGCCACGCCTGCAAAAATCAAACCGCGCAGCGCCAGTAACAGTTCAACGCCCTGCAATTGCGCAGTCGCAGGCAGGTTTACGTTGTTGAGTTTTTCCGGTGCATCCTCATCTTCCTGCATGACATATCCGGCAACCGCGCGGGGAAGCAGGCGTAGCAAGTGTTTATGATGCCGCACGAGGCATTCAAACACCCGCATCCGGAACGGCGTATCGGCGCTCGCCAATACAAAATCATGCATGGCGATTAAATGCGTTAAACGCAGTGCAACCAGATGCGGTTCCCACACATAGGGTGACCATTGCTCGAACCGGTCCAGCCACGATGCCATCAGGCTTCGGGCAACACGCCGCGCGGTATCGCCGCCCAGCGAACGCAAATCACGCAGCCATTCAAAGCCATGCACAGTGGTCAGCCATGTGGTATTGGCCTTTTCCGGCAGCCATTGCGGCGGATGCGCTGAAAAACTTTGTCCGGCAAAACTGAATTTGCCATCGACGATGCTTTCACCCATCGCGCTATCGCCCGGCCAGGGGTCCGATGGAATAACCTCCAACGCCTTGGGCACAGGCCCTGAAATCATCATGCGATAGAGCGAGCTGGCATAGGCGAGGCTTTGCAACCGGTGACGCATGCGTGTCATCAGGTCAAACTCGGGCGGCAGCGATGTTGCTATGACGTTGGACAAAATAAATTCGCTTAAATTGGAAATAGGTGCACAAACGGGGTGCTTTTATCGATAGCGTAAAGATTGCAACTAAATCGTTAAGAAAACTGCTGCCGGTGATGTTTTTCTCAAGCAAATGCGCAGTTTGGCACATGCGAAGTGTTAATAAGGGCACAGATATCTTGTCCATTACTTGGACTGCTTCAGCTAAATCAATTATGGAAATACACCAAGGCGCGCAATAAGCCGTATATCCGCAAAACAAAAAACCCGGCTCGATGAAGAGCCGGGTTCTGATTTGTTAGGCTTGGTTTGCGTTAGCCGCCGCCATCGCCGCCGCCGTCACCACCACCGCCATCTCCGCCGCCATCTCCGCCGCCGTCGCCACCACCGTCACCGCCGCCGTCACCACCGCCGTCGCCACCACAGCCATAGGTGCATGGTGGGATATAGGTGCAGTTGTTCTGCTCGGTTACATGGTCTTGGTTGTCCGGGCAGGTGCGGGTTGTCGTCACTGTGATTGAACCGCTATAGCCTGGTGGGCATGAACGGGATGTCACATGGGTCGAAGGTGTGCAGGTTGGGCGGCACTGATTGTCAGTGGTCACCACATCGCGGCCTGCGCCATTGTTCGAACCATCGCAAAGATGCGCAGTGGTTGTGTTGATATGACCTTCATAACCAGCTGGGCATGGGCCACAGGTGGTGCTGGTTGAAGGTGTGCAGATCACACGGCACTGGTTGTCTGTGCGTACCACGTCACGACCAGCACCATTATTCGAACCATCGCAGATATGTTCTGTGGTGGTGTTGATGTGACCTTCCTGACCAGATGGGCATGGGCCGCAAGTGGTGTTGGTTGAAGGTACGCAGGTTGTGCGGCATTGATTGTCCACGGTGACAATATCGCGGCCAGCATTGCATCCACAAACGTCGCATACATGCTTGGTGGTGGTGCGGATGTAACCTGTTTGGCCTTGTGGGCAAGCCGTATCCACATAGCGTTCGCTTGGTACGCACACTGCATGGCACTGGCTGGTGTCACGGGTTACTTCATCGCGGCCTGCACCATTGTTCGAACCATCGCAGATATGCTTGGTCTTGACAGTTACGATGCCTGAACCTTCTGTGCAAGGTTCGGTTGTGGTTACTTCCGAAGGCGTGCAGCTGGTGCAGGTGTTGGACACTTCTGTTTCTGCAATGGTGCAGTTGCAGGTGCCGGGGTTGGTGGTGGTTGTATCGATGGTGTTGGTATCGCCTACAGCTTTGGTGCTTACACCGCGTGAGGTGGTCGCAGAAGACGTCTTCTTGCTGTAGCCAACTGGAATACGGCCATAGGTCGCTTTTACAGAACCATCAATACATGTGCGAACTTGGTGCACAGTGATTTTACCGGTCTGACCCGATGGGCAATTCTTTTCCACGTTGCCAAGATCCTTGGTCGGAACGCATACGCAGGTGTTGGAAACCTGAAGTTCGCTTACCACGCCATCCGTGCCAGAACCTTCTGGGCATGAACGGTAACGCTTCATGGTAATGGTACCATCCATGTCACCATCTGGGCATGCCTTGGTGAAGGTCTCGCCAACTTGGCCTTCTTCACACAGATCACCAGTGGTGGTCGGTGGTACGCAGGTGTCGCTGATAACGTCGGTCGAAGGAGCAATCGCATCATCGCCTTGGCAGATTTCACGAACGATAACGGAAACGCTGCCGGTCCAGCCTTCTGGGTGGCCAGCTTCCTGACAGGTTCTGGTTGCAGAGTATGTTCTGTCAACACAGCCCGTCACGGTCTTCCAAGCTTGGTCTTGGCAGGTCATGCGGAAATCTACGAATACAACGGTACCTGCGCCAACGGTTGCGTTAGCTGCTGGGCCAGGGATGGGTACATTTTCAGTGCCGCCCGTGCCGCAAATCCAGCGTGCAGTGAACGAACCTGGGTTGTTGCCTTCACGTGGTTCAAGGTAACCGATATCATCACGTGAGATTGGCAAAGAAACGGGGTTATTGGTAACAGCAACGGTTTGACGGCCATTGGATGAGCTGCTCGATGAGCTGCCCGATGAACTGCTTGAACCGCTGGTGCTACCCGAAATGGTGCCCGATGACGAAGAGCTGGTCGAGTAGTAATAAAACCATGATGAAGAGGTTGTGGTGGTGGTGATGGTTTGTGCAAACCACTGGCTGGTGTTTGAAGAATTCACCAAACCTTGCAAACGCCATGAACCTGCCGAGCAGGTTTGGGTTGGAGCTTTAACGTCCGACACTTGCAAGTTGCGCGCAATACAGCAATTTGCAACGTGCACGTTATCGGGGGTGTTGGTCAGGAATGCTGCCCATTCTTCGGACGTGTTAAATGGAACGAATAACGGGCTGGTGATACCAGCAGCATCAATATAATGGCATGCGCCGTGCACATATATTGGTGTCTTGCTGATGGTCACATCGGGTTGCAGGCGAGCGCCGGTGAAATGATCGGTGGTGATCAACTGACCATTTTCGCTGCGCACAGGGCACTTGGGATAAGTGGTGTTACCATCGGTAACAGCTTTATCGATCGAACACTGCGTTGATACTTCTGCTTGCGCTGTACCACACAGCAGCAAGGAAACAATCAGAGAAAGAATAATATTGCGCATAAAAATACCCTTTTAAAATGTTCGTTTCGTACCAAAAACGCCCGAAAGACAAATTGAATTGCCTAAACTTTTATCAATCGTTTTTTAGCACTTTTTAAAGGGTTTGCGAGTCCGAAATTTACTTTCATTTTTCGTTAACTGGTTAATGCGTTCAAAAGACTTACGTTTTTTTTCCTATCTTGGTTAAAAGGTTAACGGCCTTCGAAAAAATGTTAAATTAAGGCACTAAAAATGCCCGCAACAGGCAAATTGCTACGAGCTGCCATGCGCACAAAAAACCGATGTGTATTTTGATTTATGCGGTAGGTGGAAAGGGTTGTGTGCGGCGTTGCGCAATCAGTTGCGGCGTTGTGCCCGCAACATCATCCAGAAATCTGTTCGCAAGTTGTTTGCGTTCTTCGGATGAATTCGCGCGGATGAATGCCATTTTCGGTTTTCCATCTTGAATATATCCAAGCGTCAACACGAATACGCCGGTTGGAAATTGCTGCGGCACACCGCTGCCTGCTGGCAACTTGTGAAATTGCGATACATCCAGCGTTCCGGTTTTGGCAAAAAATATTTCGCCATTTCGCGGACGTTGCGGATCTCTTATCGCACGCTCTGCCAAATATCTGTGTGTTGTGTGTTGTGGATTGGCGGGCGTTGCAAGCTGGCTTAGCGTTTTTCCGTTATCCAGCTTGTAGAGATAATCCACCAAATGCGCGACATGCAGCGGCGATGCCTGCGATGTGCCGATGCGTGATGCTCGATCGGCAATCCCTGATGTATCACGGAATCTGGAACCGGCGATACCAAGCTCGGTTTGGTATTTTGCCAACTCTGCGCGATAGGTTTCATAAAAACGCTGCACATTTCCATTCATGGTATTGGAAAGATGATTATCATTGCCGCGATTAAGCACGCCGCCCTGCATGGTCATCGGGCGGAAATTCGCGGCAAACACATTTGCGCCGGAATAATTCAGCGCGCGCGATACTTCAACAATCGTTGCATCATTATGGGACTGGCTCATCATCCGTGTAAGGCGCCCCATATTCTGCTGTAAATATTCAACACCCCTTACCCGCGCGATCAGCGCCAGCGCGGCGATTTTGGTATTCGATGACAAGTGGCCAATGCCATTGACATCATAACCCTGCTCCGGACGGCTGGATGGGATGTCATAAACGAGGTGTTGATGCCGTCCAAAAATACGGTTCTGCGGCAATGGCTCGTTATGCACGCCTGGCAATGCGTGGGGTGGCAGTATCCGGCTGACCATCAGCATCCTTTAAAAACAGGTTATGTTCCAAGCTTAAAATAAAAGCTTTCAGTTTTGGGTTAATGCCGCGTTAGCGGCCCATAAAACCGCATAATCCCACTGAAAAAATAAGCACAAACTGCCCAAATCTTAACAAAATTTAATGGTTTAATGGCTTCATAAACCAGTTGTTTATTTAATGACACTATATTGAACAGCGTGATATTGCGTTGTTTTGCGCAAGGCTCACATTCACCTTGCGTAAAATAAAATCATTTTGGAGTTATTGGCAATGAAAACGACCCGCCGCGACTTTATAATTGGTGCAGGCTTGATGGGCAGCGCCCTGATGTTTGGCAACCCGCTATCAGCCGCAGAAACAGCCGCGCCAAAAGTTGCCGAGGTAAAACCGACGCTGAAAGGCAAACTCTTCGCATTCGGTCTTGGCGGGAAAAAATACCCCGGCAATGAACACAAAGAAAGGAAAACCACCAGCATTCTGACGACGTTTGACTTGGAAACGCGCGAGATGAAGCAAACATCGCTCGATATGGGCGAAGGCCATGCCGCCATGGGCGCAGGCGATAATCGCATTTTGTGCGTGTCCCACCACAAACCGCTCAGCATGATGGTTGATAAAGACCACAAGGTGCTTGCAACCTTCACCGCGCCCGAAGGCTATCTTTATGGCGGCCATGGTCTGGTATTCCCTGAACGCAACCAGTTCATTCTGCCGATGCGCGCATCAAAACCTCACGCCGCCTCCGATACTGGCCGCTTTGAAGTCTATGATTTAACCAGCCTGAAAAAGCTGGATATGATTGACAGCGGCGGCATTCAACCGCATGAAATTCACAAGATTCCCAATAATCCGGCAGAGCTTGCAGTAACCCATTACGGCGATATAGCAGAGCGCAAAAAGCCGCTGGAATTCAATGTGATTGACACCAAGCTCACCATTCTGGATAGCCAGACCTATAAGCCAAAACGTCACTATGACCAGAATGAATTCAACGCCATGTCCACGCATATGCGCGTTTCAAAAGATGGCTGGGCATACATCGTGCTTACCCAATACGTCACCTTTGAAAAACCGGAAAACCTCAAGCCCGGCGAAGAAGCGGATAAAATCGCGCTCGCTGAAATGGAACGCATCTTCAAACAGAAATGGGATTATCCGGTTCCAAGCATTGCCATGCAGGAAAAACATCTGGCGGTTGGCTTGCCCTTCCTGCGCATCAATACCCAAACCGGTGAACGCCAAGTGATTTATCTTGGCAACAAACATCATATGCGCTCGCAATCGGTTGCTTATAACACAGCGATGGATACGGCGATTGGGCTTTATTACCACTCCGATAATCTTGTGCTGCACACCCCGGGCAAGGATGCGGAAATCATCACCCATGAACAATTGAAACTGAATGGTATCCGCGGCGTTGCCGAAATTCCCGGTACCACCTGCATTGCCGTGTGCGGCACGTACTATGATGTTGCTGTGATGGATTTGAAGACCCGCGAAGTGCTCGCACAGTTCAAATCATCCAATTACGATTCAACGCATCTTTATCACGATGCGGATTTAGCATAAGCAGAGCCTGTTGCGCCGCAAGGCGCAGAGGCATCGCAACAACAAGGCGGAGAGCGAATGGCGCAAACAAAAAAACAAACCCCGCTGAAAAGCGGGGTTTTTTATGAGGTTATCAATTTTTAATTAGCCGCCATTTCCGGAACCGGGGGCATACACCAAGCCATCAGGGCCGCATACCAAACCACTATTTAATGTCGCAGGGCGGGCAGGATCACAAATCCGCTGCATGGGTGCAAATCCGCTTGTCGTGGCAGGAAGCGTTTGAACTTTAATCTCAACGGCTTCTTCTGCGCCAATGCAATCGGTCGTGGTACGGCCGCCTTTAATCGTGGTTACACAAACCACTTTGCTTTCTTTGGCTGTGATAATAGTGGTATCTGCTTGTGCTGAACGCAAGCCCATACCTGCTGCCACAGCGCCGAGTTCTAATATTACTGCGCCAGCGCGCATAACTTTTCCAACCATGGGTATTCCCCTTAAAATGACTTCGTTAAAAACAATTCTAAAAAATCAAAATTACTGTTTCTTGGTTATACATGATGAAACAAAGCTTCAGCAATTATTTAAATAGTTTCTGATGCAGATAACGTGGTTAATACGAAGATTGATTCATGCACATATATAAGCGTCCTGCTTCGCCCGAGCGGTTGTTCCGCGCAGCGGAACAGAACGAATGGCGCAAATACTTCAATAAAAAAACCCCGCTGATGTGGCGGGGTTTTTAAACAGGCTGTTTAATTGATTAGTCCAGAGTAACCGTCGGGCAGCTAGCAGCTGTGCCAGCACGACGGCTAACAACGCGGCGCGGGGTTGTACCACCATCTCTTGAATTACCGCCTGCTACAACGATGCACTCACGGCCGTTAAAGAATTGACCGCGTTGATTAAATCTCAATCTTGGATGCGCATCATAGGAGTCAATTTGCTGATAGTTAGGACCCGCTTGCTTGGTACCACGGCCTTGAAAACGATTTTGACCCCAGCCTACATCGTTGAAATCACGCTTGGTACGTGCACCTGGCACTCGGTCAAAGTGATTACGGCTAAGGCAACGGTTGGTGCCATCTGGGCAAGCTTGTGCGAGCACAATCATTTCAGAGCGCGACATAACAATCGTCACGGCTTTACCTGATGGGCCAAACAA
This sequence comes from Alphaproteobacteria bacterium, assembly GCA_033762625.1. Classification (NCBI taxonomy): domain Bacteria; kingdom Pseudomonadati; phylum Pseudomonadota; class Alphaproteobacteria; species Alphaproteobacteria bacterium. Next base: position 115,299 of record JANRLI010000002.1, on the reverse strand, counting down.
TTCTTCAATTGGTTGGTCGCGGTCAACCAAACCACGTGCAAAACCGAGCATTTCGGTGAAGGTTGCGTTTGTATCGAGCTGAACATTATCGAGTGTTACTGCCATATCAATCTCCTAAAAAAACTATAAACCAATCGCTCTAAATTTCGTGCGCTTGTTATAGGCCCCGATAATATGCGCAACAAGCATGATTATACTTTCATCCTATTTTTTTATGCCGCACGTTTAATATTAATTAATATAAGCAGGGCCGGTTGTGCCAACTTCGCCCAAGCGGTTGCGCCATTTAGCAGGGCTGGTTGCGCCGATAGGCGCAGAAGCATCGCATCAATAAAATGGCGCAGAGCGAACGGCGAATAAAGGCACAGAGGCATCGCGCTAGTTTAACTAACCGCCGCCATCGCCGCCGCCGTCACCACCACCGTCGCCGCCGCCATCGCCTCCACCATCACCGCCGCCGCCATCGCCGCTGTAACCACCGCCGTCACCGCTTACAACAAAGGTGCATTGGTTATCTTCGGTTGTTGTATCACGGCCCAATCCGCCATTGCTGCCATCGCAGATATGGGCATTGGTTGTATAGATCAGACCTGTGTAACCCGATGGGCATGCACGTGACGTGGTATTGCTTGTTGGAACACACACAATAATCGGCGTGCAGGTATTGCTGATCACTTCTTCAACCTCATTACCCGATGGGCATTGACGCACACGGTGCAAGGTAATGATCCCTGTCTGGCCCGTAGGACACGCTCTGGTATATGGCTGACATGTCGCACCGGGGATGCAGGTTGCGCGGCATTGGTTATCGGTTGTAACGGTGTCACGGCCCGCGCCATTATTCGAACCATCACAGATATGCGCGGTGGTGGTGCGGATGTAACCGGTCTGTCCCGATGGGCATGATGCATCCACATAGCTTGATGAAGGCGTGCATGCCGTGCGGCATTGATTATCGGTCGTTACAATGTCACGGCCAGCACCGTCATTGCTGCCATCGCAAACATGGCGTGTGCGTGTACGAATGACACCTGTCTGACCAGACGGGCATGCGCTTTCCACCACATTGTTCGATGGGGTGCATTCATAATGACATGCAGGGCCTGTCACGGTCACCACATCACGGCCAGCGCCATTGTTCGAACCATCGCACACATGTTCGGTGCGCGTCGTGCGGCCGCCAACCTGACCCACAGGGCAGTTTTCAAGCAGCGCGGTTGCGCTTGGGGTGCAGAGCACACGGCAAGCTTCACCAGTTGTGGTCACAACATCGCGGCCAGCGCCGTCGTTACTGCCATCGCAGACATGTTCGGTTTTAATGGTGCGGCCACCGGTATAACCTGGCGCGCAATCTTCAACCATCATCGAGATGTTTGGAACACAAGCCGTGCGGCAACGGTTACGCTCCGTCACTTCATCACGGCCAGCGCCATTGTTCGAACCATCACAGATGTGGCGGGTTCTTACAACGATTTCACCAGTCTGGCCTGTTGGGCAAGCGCGCGTTGTTCTTGTAACGCCCGGCGTACATGCGGAACGGCATTGGTTATCGGTCGTTACTTCATCACGGCCAGCGCCATTGTTGCTGCCATCACAGATATGGGTTGTGGTGGTGCGAATAACGCCTGTTTGTCCTGATGGGCACGGCGTATCCACCGTGCTGCTGCCACCCACACACGCCGTATGGCAGGTGTTGGAAAGCTCACGGATTTCAATGTCACCCGATGGGCATACACGGAAATTCTGGCGTGTAATCACACCAACTTGGCCTGTTGGGCAGGGTGATGTGTAAGGGTTGCATACAGCGCCAGGTGTACAAGATGTGGTGCATTGGTTCGTGGTTGTTACCACATCGCGGCCTGCGCCATCATTGCTACCATCACAGATATGCTGGCGGCGGGTGATGATTTGTCCACTCTGCCCTGATGGACATGCCGAACTCGTCGATGTATCTGACGGGGTGCAGCTGGTCATCGGGCGGCAATGGTTTTCGCGGATAATGATATCGCGTTCACCGCCATCGAACCAACGCAGCCAGCCGTTGTTACCGCTATTGGCGTTGTATTCATCATCGCAGCCTTCCCAACCGCGTAATCCCATGCGGCTGTGGCACACATGCATGGTGATGACTTTTATATAACCTTGCTGGCCAACCGGACAAACTTCCCGTGTTTCCGTGCGCGAAGGAACGCAAGTTGAACCGCCGCTGCATGTGTTTTGGGTTGTGGTCACAATGCGGCCTGCGCCGTTATTGCTGCCATCGCATACGCGGGTGTTGATGGTTGTGATCTGGCCTGTTCTGCCAATTCCGCAATCAACGGCCGAACGACTCACCTCGCCAGGGATGCAACCCGTAGTCGTCACGCAGCTATTGCTGATAACTTCCTCGGAAATGACACCCGATGGGCAAGCGCGGACATTGCGCTTGGTGATTGTACCAATCTGACCCGATGGGCAAGCGGCAGTGAAGGTCTGGCCAACTTGGCCCGGCACACATGCTTGCGCCGTGCAGGTGTTGGAAACTTCAACGTCGGTGATAATCCCCGATGGGCATGCACGAACATGCTTCTTGGTAATCAAGCCGGTTTGACCCGATGGGCACTCCAGTGCGTAGGTATCACCCACCTGACCCGGAACACAGGTTGCGCTGCAGGTGTTGGAAACTTCTTCTTCGGTGATAATCCCCGATGGGCAAGCACGAACACGCTTCTTGGTGATAAGACCGCTTTGTCCGTTCGGGCAAGCGACCGCAAAGGTCTGACCCACTTGGCCAGCACGGCAACCCGGAACGCAGGTATTGCTTACCACTTCATCAACCGTAGCGCCGGATGGGCACTGGCGCACATGGCGCTTGGTGATGATGCCTGTTTTACCGACAGGGCATTCTTCAGTGAAGGTGTCACCGTAAGGACCGGCAACGCATGTGGTGCAGGTGTTGCTTACCACTTCATCGGTGGTGGTACCCGCAGGGCATGCACGAACATGGCGCTTGGTGATGATGCCGATTTGGCCGGATGGGCAAGCCTCGGTGAAGTTATCACCATAAGGGCCAGGCACACAGGTGGTTGGCGCACAGGTATTCGTCACATCGGTTTCAGATGTGCTGCATGAACAAATGCCCCATGGCTGGATGACATTGCCTGTTGGCTGTGCCTGAACGCAGGTCTTGGTCTGGCGAACAGTCCATGTTCCAGTCTGGCCTGTTGGGCAGGTTTTGTTGACATTACCCAAATCGGTGGTTGGAGGGCAAACGCAGGTATTTGAAACCAGCGTCTTGGTAATCACACCATCTGTGCCGCTACCGGTTGGGCAGGTGCGCATGTTTTTGTAAACCGCTGTGCCGGTGAAATTTTCGCCGCAGCTTTCGGTAAAATTGTTACCGACTTGGCCCGGCGTGCAGGTAATCGCAACGCACTGGCTGGTGTCATCGGTAACGGTATCACGGCCTGCGCCATTGTTGCTGCCATCACAGACATGCGCGGTGGTGCGGGTGATGTTGCCGGTATAGCCGCTCGCGCACGGAACCGTAGTTGTGCTCGATGATGGGGTGCACGTTGTTGGTGCGCGGCAGGTATCAATCACAACTTGTGATGTGATATTGCCAGCAGGGCAATACTTGGTATTGAGCACACCAACCGTTCCAACCCAATTGGATGGATGGTCATTCTGCGAGCAGCTGCGCGTCGAAGCGGTAATCGTCTCAACACAGGTGTCCGGATCAATGGATGTCCAGTTGCTGTTGCGGCATTGCATTCTGAAACTGGTAAATGTGATATCGCCAATTTCGCCGGCGATCGCACCAACGGTACCGCCAGTAATATCGGTTGTGTGCGCGGTTGTATCTGCGCCTGTACCGCGCGGCACAACGCCAAAGCACTGCCAGCGTGCAAGATAGGTTTCGCTTACCCGTGCGCCGGCCGGGAATACCGAACCGATATCATCGCGTTCAATCGGGAATAAGGAAATTGGAAAATCAGGGTCTTCGGAATTGCCTGTTTGCAGCACGATGGCAGAGGTTGGGGCTTGTGAAACAGGACGCGCGATATAGGTTGTGGAAGCAGTTGATGCAACAATTCCCTGCAAATTCCAGCGGCCATGATTACAGCTTTCGGTTGGACGCGGAACATCCGAAACGCGCATCACGCGCGGAATACAACATTGCGTAACATTGGTTTGCGCAGGGTGATTGGCGATGAATGCGTTCCATTCGGTCGATGAATTAAATGGAACGAAAATAGATGCAGTGATGCCGCGCGCATCGACATAACGGCATGTATTATTAATGTTGATAGGTGTGCCGCTTAGGATATTGGTCGGTTGCAAACGCGCAGAATTAAATCCGGATTGAGGAAGGAAATTATTTCCGCCGCCCACAGGACAGGTTGCATCGGTTCCGCCGACCGTCGCTTCATCAAGCGTACACGTTGCGGCATAGGACATATGCGGCATAAGCAGAAAAAGGAACGCGACAAGCAGTGCTAGGGCAGATTTACGCATCTTCAATGCCTTCTGAAAAATCGGTGCTAAAATTAATGAATGATTAAGGAGTGGGCACAAACTATTTTTATGGCGTTATAATGGCAAGTGCTTTTTATTGTTATACCGTAACAATTATTAAAGCCCTCGCCGATATTGGCATAACCAACCAGTCTATTGATTCGCGATTACCTGTTCATGGATGGTTTGCCCCTCCCTTAAGCTCATATCTATATGAGTATCGATTCTACACTTTTCCGTGAAGCTTTAGGCTCCCTCCCCGCTGGCGTGTCGGTGATCACTGCGCATCACAAAGGTGATGCGATTGGGATTACAGTCAGTTCCTTCACTTCGCTCTCGCTGCATCCACCGCTGATTTTATTTTGTCTCGATCTGAAATCCAAAAGCCGTGATGCATTTAAACCACGCAAAAAATTTGCCGTGAATATATTAAGCGATGCGCAAAAACACCTTGCGCAACATTTTGCTGCGACTGGAAAAAAATCATGGGATGCGGCGCCATACGAAGAAACCAAACCCGGTACAAAAAACAGTGTGCGCCTTCTAAAAAATTCCATCGCCTCGCTTTCCTGTACCGTTACCAAAAATATAAAAAGCGGTGACCATGTGATTATTATTGGCAAAGTCGATGCGTGTTCTGCGGTAGATAAGCAGGCACGTCCCTTGCTGTATTGGCGCAGGCATTATCATGCGCTTGGTAATATTACGGATTAATTGTCTGCGGTTGTAAGGTCAGCAGCACTGCGCCAAGCTTTTGTAGCGCGTGTTCATCGCCGGTCAGCGTGATGAACTCCCCCTTATTCCATGGCGTTCGCAAATCACCATAATGCTTTGCAAAAATCTGTCCGCTTTCGCCGCCCGCAATGATAAACAGGGATTGCGCTGGCTGCGCCACATCATACACACCGCGATAGCCCGCGCCATGCTCCACCGTAAACGGGCGTGTGTAATCCCCCGGCGCCGCGCGGCGCAATGTCCAACCATCGCCATCGGTTTCTGTTGCCAGTGACGTGATGTCGCCAATTAATGGCACATGTGACCACAACAGATGTTTAAGCGGTGCTTTATGATCATCGCCCCAGCGCCATGTGCGCCATGCCGCGCCATGACGTTTTGTTAAATCGTTTAATGCCGTATCAAAGGCGCTGCGAATAGTGACATCAGGCAGCAGCTGTGCTTCCAGCGCCCACATACGCGGCCACATCGTGTCATCGGTATAATTCGCGCCGAATATATTCGTCATCAGCGCATCAAGCCAAGCATGATAAATCAACGGCAAAGGGCTATCCCGCTCCATCCGGCCATCCCATTTGGCAAGCGCGGCGATGATTTGCTTTTCGGGTTCGTTGCGCGCTTCCATATTGCGCAGCAATACCGGAAGAAACCGCAAGGTTGCCTCAGATACAGTATCCAGCATCGCGCCGCTGGCCTCACGCACATCAAACTTTGTCTGCGCAGTTAATCTTTCATCAAACCATTTTTCCAATCGCATGGCGCGGTAGGGTTCGGCCCAATCCCGCGAAAAAGCACAGCTGAATTGCGCGCAGGCCTTATCGCTCACGATGGCTTGATTGGCAGTCATCATCACGCCTTGCTGCGGGTCTTTCAAGCGCGGGGTTTGCGCATACACGCCCTGCCAGAATTTGTTTTGGCTGGCGAGAAATCCATCCCCGCTTCGGCGCGGCACAGTGCCCACCGCGGCATACCCGATGCGTCCATCCCTATCGGCATAGACCAGATTTTGCGGCGGCACGGAATAGTCCTTCAGCGCTGCTTCAATTCCCGCAGCGCTCGTCGCAGTGTTTATCTGATACAGCGCCTGCGCGGTGCGATCGCTTTTGTTAAATGCGGTGAATTGCAGCAGGGCTTTTTTATGGGGCGGCGTAATTGCGGTTATCGCGGGCACAATACCGCTGAGCACAACGCCCGCATCATTTTCTTCCACCAGCATTTTTACATCTGGCGCGCCTTTCACATGAATGGTTTCTGGGCGCAGCTGCAGGTTCTTTGCCGCATCATCGATATACGTAATATCCTGCACATCGATATTCGATGTGGTAAAGCCCCACGCCACATGACCATTTTGCCCCAGCGGGAAAAATGGAATGCCGGGCGCGGTCGCGCCTTTCAATTCCAATTCGGGCGTGATGATACGCGCAAGATACCAAAGAATGGGCGACTGCAATTGCAGATGCGGGTCATTCGCCAAAATCGGTGTGTTGGTTTTGGTATGCGCGCCGGAAATCACATAAGCATTTGATGCCGTATGCGGCAGACGTTCAAACGCATCCGCCATGGTCGGCAACATGCTGGGCAACGCGGCTTGTTGCGGCACTTCCACTGGAATTTTCGGCACAGATGCTTCTGCTTTTATTTTTACACTGCGCGCCCATTCGAACGGCTTTATTGTTGTGGGCACGTTTTTATCCATCGCGGGATACAGCGCGTTGATTTGTTCGCGGCTCCAGCCTTTTTGCACTAACTGCTCGCGCAAAATTTCATCTTCAACATTACCGCTGAGCTGCCAGGCCATCATCTTGGCCCAAACCAACCCATCCCATGGATTCCATGGCGCGGGTTTGAAATTCAGTAATGCGAATTCGGCGGGGAATTTTCCTTTGCGCATATATGCATTTACGCCCCGCGCATAGGCATCCAATGCCGCCTTCGTATCATTCGATAAACCATCGTAATACGGCTTCACTAATGCATAAAATCCCAGCGCACGCATTTTCTTGTCGTAGTTGATTAAGTCAGCGCCAAGAATTTCAGCAAGGCGTCCGGTGCCTGCCCTGCGCATCATTTCCATCTGGAATAAACGATCACTGGCATGCAAATATCCCAACGCCGCATAGCCATCATTTAAATTATTCGCAAAAATATGCGGCACGCCATGCGCATACCGGTAAATGCGCGTTTCAGCAATGACTGCATCCGTGGTTTGCGTGCCGATGGATGGGCAGGTTAAATAAATAAACCAGCAGGCAAGCGCAATAATAGGCAGTGCTATTAATAACGCAAAACCGGTTAATACCGCCGTGGTTTTCTTCATCATCAAACAGCCCTTAATACAATCGTTACTGCTGCTAGTATTTTTAGCCTTTACAACCGCTTTTTCCTAAGCAAAAAAAGCAGTATTCGATTGAACCGATTTCAGTATGTATTTTTTAAAGGCAAACCCATGATTAAATTTAGATTACGCTGCGGCAACGGCCATGAATATGACAGCATGTTCAACAGCGGCGATGCATTCGATAAACTACAAAGGGCCAAGAAACTGGTCTGCGAAGTATGCGGTGATAAGCGTATCGAGAAAGGCATCATGGCGCCCGCCATCCGTACAGGCAGTAAATCAGATCAACTCGCCGAACTTGATGCAATTGAAGCGCAAGATGTTTTACTCGTTCCCGATGTTGGTAACATCGCCGAATGCATAGAAGCTGCTGATGATGGTGACCCGGTTGCGCGAAAATTGCTGAGCGGTCCGGTCACGGGACATTATTCTGACGAAGACTTACCTCTGCTTAAAGAGCGTGGCACCTTCATCACCGGCCCACATGCCGATGATGATAAAGTTATCGAACATGAACCCAAGGAACGTAAGCGCGTAAGCAAAGCCCGCCGACCATCGGCGTCAACAAAATCAGACGCAAAAAAGAAGCCGAAGAAAACAGTTCGCCGTGATGTGAACTAATTCAAATTGATGAGTACCGTTTTCTTCTTGGTGAAATGCTCCAGCATCGCTTCCAGCGTGGCTTCCTTGCCGATACCCGATTGCTTGAACCCGCCATAGGAAAGGCCGGGCTGCACCACCACATTCTGGTTCACCTGCACAAATCCGGCTTCCAGTTTATGCGCGGCATCCATCGCGGTTTTCAAATCCTTGGTCCAAATGGTTGCGGCTAAACCATATTCACTGTCATTTGCCGCTGCCAATACTTCCGCATAGGTTTTGAATTTAATGATGCAGGTTACGGGGCCAAAAATTTCTTCGCGCGCCAGCTTGCTATTGTTATCCAGCCCCACAAACAATACCGGCTGCACATAGAACCCGTCTTTCAATTTGGCATCGCTGGGCAATGCAGAGCAGCGAATGGCTTTGCCGCCTGCCGTTGCTTCGCCAACGCTGATATAATTTTTCACTTTTTCGAACTGGCCCGGTGAAATGATGGTACCGATATCGGTCGTTTCATCGAACGGGTCGCCCATTTTCATGGCGTCCACCTTGGCCTTCAATTTTTCAACGAAGGCATCGTGCAAGGTCTCATGCACGAAAATGCGTGATGCCGCGGTGCAGCTTTGACCGCAACGCGTGAAACGCATGCCATTTGCTGCCCCTTCCACCGCGCGGTCCAAATCCGCATCCTGCATGATGATCATCGGGCTTTTACCGCCAAGTTCCATCGTGGCGGTTGCCATGCGTTCGGCTGCATATTTGTAAACGATCTTTCCGGTTTCAACCGACCCCGTAAAGCTCACCTTGCCCACATCCTTATGTTGGGCCAATGGCGCACCGCATTCCGGCCCCATGCCAGACAGCATGTTGAAAATACCCGGCGGCAAAATTTGTCCGCATAATTGGGCAATACGCAACACTGCTAATGGCGCTTCCTCGGCGGATTTGACAACCACCGCATTCCCCGCAACCAATGCCGGGCATACTTTTAGCGATAACAGCATCATCGGCACATTCCACGGAATGATCGCGCCGATAATGCCTACGGGTTCACGCATGGTCATCACGAGCATATCGGTTTTATGCGGTACGGTTTCGCCTTTTATCTCGCTGCCCAAGCCGCCGAACATTTCAAATGCATCGGTCAATACCTTGCTTTCAGGTCGGCATTCGGTGCGCAGCGCCTTGCCGGTTTCCAAACACACCAGCCGCGCCAATTCTTCGGCGTGCACTTCCAATAATCTGCCGCATTCTGCAACCATGCGTCCGCGTTCACGCGGCGTGAGCTTGGCCCATTCCTTTTGTGCGGACTTTGCCGATTTCACCGCAGCATCCACATCGGCCTTTTCGCCGTATGCGGCTTTGCCAACTACTTGGCGCGTGGCGGGGGAAACAACATCGAATGTTTTTCCTGAAACACTGCCGACCAATTGCCCATTAATATAATTCTTACCCGATAGACTTTGCGCTAGCGCCTGCGCATCCAGATTAACGCTTAACCGTGGTTCGGAACGGGGTGCTGGGGAAACCGACATGAAATGCTCCTCTATATAATGGGTCATATGACCATAAATGGACTGCCCTATTAAATCCATTCGAAACTATGGGTGAAAGTATAGCGAATTGACAGATGCTGCGGCATCTTGTTTGCTAAAAGGCGTGATTTTTTAAGGAGCATATTATGCTGATTGGTAACCGCGAAATGGCGCATGCGCCACTGATCATCCAAAGCTACAAAAGCATTCCTGCCAAACAGGTCGCCAAACTAATTGAAAGCATCGCCAATGATCCGCGCCGCCTCGATTTAAACGGCGAGATTGGCGAATACGATATCCGCGCAGAACATTTCAAAGCAGCAGGCATCACCGCCGATGAAACCACCCGTCAGGATCTATTCAATAAAGCGCGCCAGCTGGTCGAAGTAATTGATGAAATCGGGTTGCAGGTTTTCAATCTCTCCAAACCGGGATTGAATGCCGATGAAGTGAAACTAGCCGCCATTCAAAACGAGGTGTTTGAACAACGTGATGCGGCGGCCAATGATGTCACGATTGATCCTGTCAATTACTATACCCATCATCCACTGATTGCAGATCCTGCGCATCACGGCTATAAACCACAACCCCTGCCCAATGATTGGGCGATGGTCACGGTTGCATTTCCAGCAATTAAAACGGTGCAGGTGGAATGGGGCGAAACACGCAAAGAAACGGTCAACATTCCCTCGACCGCGCATCCAAGCGGTTTGTTCTTTTCATACGAAGATGCCCGCCATTTGCAAAAGCTGGTGTACGACCCGAAGGTAAAAGCAACGCAGCTGGTGTTCGGTTATGTCGGCGTTGAACCCTTGCGCGAAACACCGCATGGTGAAATTCGCCGTGGGCTTGGCGCATTTCATGGACCTAAAGATCCAAAGGACAAGATCCGCAAAGCGGTCCCCACCCACAGCGCACCACCAGGTGGCAGTTTATAGGCATTCGGTTATACGGTGTTGATATGATTTGCCATGAATGCATTGCTTGAGCGCCATGGTTTCGCCTTATAAAATGCGATAATACCTTTTTTGTACTTCTTTTTTATCGTCTCTGATGCTTACCCATACCTACCGTGAAGCCCGTCAATCCACGCCATTCCTGATCGTTTGCGATCACGCCAGCGCGGTATTACCCGACGAATTCGGACCCAATGCCATCAGCGCGCAAGATGCCGCACGCCATATCAGCCATGATATTGGCGCCGCTGAAGTCACAAAGCTTTTGGGCGCGCATTTACCCGCGCATACCTTTACCGCAGAAATTTCCCGTCTGGTGGTTGATTTGAACCGCGCCGGCGATTGCGCCGATGTCATACCGGAAATTTCCGATGGCACCGATCTGCCCTTCAATAAAAACCTGTCGGAAGCAGAGCGCAGTATTCGTTTAATGCGCTATCATTTGCCCTATCATCTTGCGCTGGCTTCGATTGCCAAGGCGCATCATGACAAACACGCCGAAAAATCCTTAGGCATTCTGGTGCACAGCTTCACGCCATGCCTCACCTGCATTGAACATCCACGCCCGTGGCATATTGGCCTGTTGTGGCGTGATGATGAACGTACTGCGCAGCGTTTGAAATTGTGGTTTGAACACCATACCGATTATGTAGTGGGTGATAACGAACCCTATACCGCGTTTTCCGATGCCAGTTACACGATGCGCAAGCATTTTGGCGCACATGGCATTCCGCACATTGCCATCGAAATCCGTCAGGATCTGATCAGCAATACGGATGGTCAGGAAAAAATGGCGAAGGTACTTGCGGAAGCCTTTAAAGCTGTTCAGTTGCAACAATAACGCCTTCTATTTCGTCATTGCGAGCGACCGATAGGGAGCGCGGCAATCCATTTTCTGAATTGCTTCGTTGCACAAAAGCTCCTCGCAATATAAAAAAAGGCCACCGCAGCCGCGGTGGCCTTTTCTGCAATAACGTTTTTGCTTAATTGCTTAAGCAAACGACTTATTGAAATCTTCCAGGAACGCTTTCAACTTGGTTTCGGTTTCTGGTTTAATATCTGCATCGGTGCGAATGGCGGTCAGCACATCGGCGCCACGGCCACGCAGTTCACGCAGCAACGCGCCTTCATAGCGGACGATATCGCCAACCGCAATTTTATCGGTATAGCCTTTTACGCCTGCATAAATCACCACAACCTGTTCTTCGAATGGCAATGGGGAGTATTGTGGTTGCTTCAGCAATTCGGTCAAGCGTGCGCCGCGGTTGAGCAACCGCTGGGTGGTCGCATCCAAATCGGATGAGAACTGGGCGAAGGCTGCCATTTCGCGGTATTGCGCAAGTTCCAGTTTAATCGAACCCGCAACTTTCTTCATCGCCTTGGTTTGTGCGGCCGAGCCCACGCGGGATACCGAGATACCCACGTTAATCGCGGGACGGATACCCTTATAGAACAAACCGGTTTCCAAGAAAATCTGGCCGTCGGTAATCGAAATCACGTTGGTTGGAATATAGGCGGAAACGTCGCCGGCTTGGGTTTCAATAATCGGCAAGGCGGTCAATGACCCTGCGCCGTTCTTTTCATTCAATTTCGCAGCACGTTCCAGCAAACGGGAGTGTAAGTAGAACACGTCGCCCGGATATGCTTCACGGCCGGGCGGGCGGCGAAGCAGCAAGGACATTTGGCGATACGCCACAGCTTGTTTCGACAAATCGTCATAAATCATCAGCCCGTGCATGCCATTGTCGCGGAAGAATTCACCCGCTGCGCAACCGGTATAAGGCGCGAGGAACTGCATCGGCGCTGGGTCGGAAGCGGAAGCTGCAACAATAATGGTGTATTGCAATGCGCCTGCATCTTCCAATGTCTTTACGATCTGCGCGATGGTGGAACGCTTCTGGCCGATCGCCACATAAACGCAGTACAGTTTCTTGGATTCATCTGTTCCAGCGTTGACGGTCTTTTGGTTCAAAATAGTATCAATCGCAACGGCGGTCTTACCGGTTTGGCGGTCACCGATGATCAATTCGCGTTGACCACGACCAACGGGAACCAAGGTATCAATCGCCTTCAATCCCGTTTGCATGGGTTCGTGCACCGATTTACGGGGCATAATGCCCGGCGCTTTTACTTCCACGCGGGTCATCTTCACATCTTTTAATGGGCCTTTGCCATCAATCGGGTTACCCAGCGCGTCAACCACGCGGCCCAGCAAACCCTTGCCCACGGGCACTTCCACGATCGCACCTGTACGTTTTACTTTATCGCCTTCTTTAATGTCTCTGTCCGAACCAAAGATAACAACACCAACATTGTCGGCTTCAAGGTTCAGCGCCATGCCTTTAATGCCACCGGAAGCGGTGATGAATTCCACCATTTCACCAGCGCGCACATTAGCAAGACCATATACGCGGGCAACACCGTCACCCACCGATAACACCTGACCCACTTCGGTCCAGTCGGCGTTTTGCGCTTCAGCGGCAATCTGGTTTTTCAGAACATTTGAAATTTCAGCAGCGTTAAGTTCCATAGTCGTTTTTTTCCTCTGTTATAAAATAATTAAGCAGCCCTGCTGGCCTTTAATACTTGTGATAATTTTTGCAGCTTACCCTTGATGGTGCCGTCATAAAGGGATGAACCAATTTGCACCATCATGCCGCCCAATACCGAGCTATCGACCCTGTCAGCAATCACAATCTTCTTCACGCCTTTGGCGGATAAGCTGTTTTGCAGCGCGCTGGCAATCATTTCCTTTTGCGCGTCGGTCAGCGGATGCGCTGCGGTCACTTCGGCAACCACTTCGCCGCGCGCTTGTGCAACAATATTCAGGAACGCCTGAATAACCGTTGGAATGGCAGCCGCGCGGCCGTTTTTAACAACCACATGGAAAAATTGCTGGGCAAGCCCGGAAATATTCGCTTTCACAAAAAGTGCATCAAGCCCTTTTACAATCACATCACGGCGCAACAATGGGCTGGTGATAAAGCGCATCAGTTCTGCGCTGGAGTTCAACAAGCCTTGGAATGCGCGCAATTCTTTTTCGACCATTTGCAATTGGCTGCGCTCGCTCGCGAGCAGGTACAACGCGTTGGCATAACGGGTGGCCACCACGGGAAGTGGTTTTCCTGAAAAAGTCGCACCGGAAATATTATCAGTCACAGACACAGAACCCTTAGAAACAGGCAAAAGGTGGGATAAAGACGGGGGTGGATTTAGCATGAGGAACCCCTGCATGCAACATGCAAAGTACGAGGCAAAGCAGGGGTTAAAAAAGACCCTCGCAAATCGTTTTAACATGCGTATAACATGCTATTAATGCCCCATTTTGCCTTTATCGACATTGCCGCGAATTATACCGGTTCCAGTCCGTTAACGGATGCGTTGGGCGGCACGCAGGCTGCCGTGTGTCATCTGGGCGCGGCGCTGGTCAAAAAAGGCGCATCCGTCACCCTTATCAACCAGAATCGTAACGCGGGGGTTTTTTCCGGCCTCATCTCTGTGCCGCCCGAAAAACTGGACGATAGCGCAACCCTAACCCAATTCGATGCGCTGATTATCAATGGGCGCTGGACACAAAAATTGGTTCAAACGCTCAGAAAAAAAACTAACGCGGGAACGGTTACTCCGCTTGCAGGGCCGGTTGTGCCCAATTCATTTTTGGGCACAGAGGCTTCGCAACAACAAAACGCAGAGCGAACGGCGAAACCAAAAATAATTGCTTGGATGCACGAGGCTGCGTTTAACGACCCGTGGATTTTACCGCTGCCCGATTTTGATGGCTTTGTATTCGTAAGTAACTGGCAAAAACAAACCAATGCACCGCTTATTCCGGCAAACGCAAAAGTTGCGGTTATCCCCAATGGGGTTGAACCTGCATTTCATTCGCTATTCAGCGGTAATATTCTGCACGATAAAGCGCCAATCGCGATGTATGCTGGCAGCACCAAGCGCGGGTTACAGCTTTTGCCGCAGATTATTCCCGCGCTTAAAAAGCAAATTCCCGAACTGACCTTCGAGGTTTATTCCGATTGTAATGTCGATAACGACCCGACCGCGCAATTGCAAATGCGCTTTGAATTGTTGGGACTTTCAGGCGTAACGCATGTCGATGCCGTGCCGCAAAAAGATTTGCCCGCAAAATTCAAACGCGCCTCTTGGTTCTTATCGCCTAATCCATACCCTGAAACTTTCTGCATTTGCCTGGCGGAAGCGATGGCGGCAGGCTGCGTTCCCATCATCACTGCGCGTGCAGCATTGCCTGAAACCGCGCATGGCTTTGGCGCGCAATTACCGGTCTCTCATGCAAACAGTGTAAATATGGAAAGCGGGTGCGTGGATGTGAATGCGTTTATCGAACTAGCTGCGCAAACCATCCGCAAACCGCGCACGGAGGCACAGCTTCGCGCGCAAGTTGATTTTGTGAATTCACATTATAACTGGGACAACCACGCTGATGCGTGGCTGGCGTTTATTACCTCGGGCTTTTAAAGTAATCGCAGCCTTCCAAACGGTTTGCATAGCCCCATGTTTTAGTGCCCACCAACATCCACCGTCTGACTAACGTGCAATGCTGGGCAGCAACGGTCAGCGGATATTTCGCTGCGCAATAATCATGATGAACGGTGAATGGGGCAAGACATCTTCTCAATCCTTGAAGGGTGTCTTCAGCAGCAGGTACCGGATCAGTGCGCACGGGTTGTCCGCTTGCTGGCTTCGCAGTCATGGCGGATGCTGCGGCCAGCACAGCCATGCCCAGCCCAATGGCTTCTTGTCTATCCATAATCGAACACCTTAAATATTGTATATACTATACAAGAATGTATATCCCGTCATATCGGCGGTGACAAGGGTCTTTACGCTGTCTTGGATGTTGCGGGTTCAAAGGCATCCGCATCATCTTCAAGCAGATCCAAATGGCGGATGGCTGCCAGCGCGTTTCCTGCATTATTTTGCGGGGCGCTTTTGAACATGCTTTCGCCAATGCGGGTATAGTGCAAACCGGCATCGCGCATATCTTCGGGCTTATAGACATTGCGCAAATCAACAAGGATTTTCCGGCGCAGCAGCGATGCAATTTTTTCCGGTTCAAGCCCGCGGAACTCATTCCATTCAGTAATCAGCACCGCCGCATCCGAACCCTGCAACGCGTCATAAGCATCTTTGCACCATTCAATATCCGGCAGCATCGCCGCAGCCTCCTTCATGCCAGCAGGATCATAGGCGCGAAGCTGCGCGCCCGCCTGTTGCAGCAAGGGAAGAATATCAAGGCTTGGTGCATCGCGCATATCATCGGTGTTGGGTTTGAATGTCACGCCGAGCACAGCAATCGTGGTGCCCTTCACATCGCCGCCACATGCGGCAATCACGCGTGCCGCCATTTGCTTTTTGCGTTTGGCATTCACATCCACCACGGTTTCAACAATGCGCAACGGCGAATGTTTTTCCTGACCCGTGCGCATCAATGCAAGCGTGTCTTTTGGAAAGCATGAACCGCCAAAGCCGGGGCCCGCATGTAAAAACTTTCGGCCAATACGTCCATCCAACCCGATGGCGCGCGCCACGCCCTGCACATCGGCGCCGGTTTTTTCGCATAAATCCGCAATCTCGTTGATGAAGGTAATTTTGGTAGCAAGAAAGGCGTTAGCTGCATATTTCGCCAGTTCCGCTGTTTCCAAATCGCACATGACAACGGGCGTTTCAATTAAATACAGCGGGCGGTAAATGCTTTTCAAAATGGCTTCCGCACGCTGGCTGTGCGCGCCGATCACCACGCGGTCGGGGCGCATGAAATCACCGATCGCTGAACCTTCGCGCAAGAATTCCGGATTTGATGCCACATCAAATAAATCGCGCGGCACCAGGTTGCTGATGATGCGTTCAACCTCGCGGCCCGTGCCAACCGGCACCGTCGACTTCGTCACAACCACAGTGTATTCGTTGATATGCGCCGCAATGTCTTTGGCTGCTTCGTACACATACGTCAAATCCGCATGGCCATCCCCGCGCCGGCTGGGTGTTCCAACGGCAATGAACACTGCTTCCGCGCCCTGCATCGCTGCGGCTAGATCAGTGGTGAAGGACAATGTTTGGCGCTGTGAATTCTTGCGCACCAATTCATCAAGGCCGGGTTCGTAAATTGGAATTTCGCCATTTTGCAAACGCGCGATTTTACCTGCATCCTTATCAACGCAGACCACTTCCATACCGAATTCGGCAAAGCAGGCGCCGGAAACCAGCCCCACATATCCTGTGCCAAGCATAACAATGCGCATGACGACCTTAAAAAATTTCCTATAGATTTTTTTAGTGTCATGGTTAATTTTACCATGATGCGCAGCACTATAACGTCATTTGCGCAGTTTTAATACTAGCTTTATTTAGTTTCGCGTTTTTCAGATACACTCGAACTATAAGAAATAAAAAGAAGTTTTGCTTTTAGGATATTTAAATTATGCGCCCTGCAACACAGTCCCTCTTTTTTATGTATGAGCTTGTAAGCGCGGTGCGTTCATCGGATACGGGCACCGAAATCATTCATAAGAAAACCGGCGCATCAAAAAAACCGGAACGTCACACTGCCCCGCAATCCTTTGATGAAATTCGCCAGGTGTTTGTACGTGATTGCACGGTGCTATCGCCGGAGCAATATATCGCGCGCAGCTTTATCATGGCTGATCGTCCGTTGTTTCTGGAATTTCAAAGCATGGATAATGTGCACCAAGGCGAAATGGTGCTGCTTAATCCATCCGACATCATGTCCTTTGGTGGCACAACCAATGAAGGCGGCGTATACATCACCACCTTTAGCAGCATGATGTTTGTGATGCCCGCCGAATTAAAAGCATTTGCCTTTGCGCATGAATGGCACCGCAGCCATGGTCGTGCGTTGCCGGCGAATGCGCCCGCCACATCGTCGAAGGTGGCATAATGAAACATCTGCAAAACAGCGCGAAAACAATTTTGGTTTTTGATGATGAAAAAACCTATGGCTGCGCGAATGAAGCCGAACAATATCCCACCGCGCCGGTTGAAACCGTAGCCGATGAAAAAATTGCGCATCCGCTTACTTTGAATTCGTTGGGCGGGCTTTTGAATTCCGCGCTGAGCCTCATTTCAACGCGCAACGAAATGCTCGGTGATGAAACCGATGCGTATGACGATCATCTTATTCCGCTCACCGATGAAGAAGATTATGATGATGGCAGCAATTTTGCGACCGCCATTTCATTTTTGAACAGCATTGCCGACAGTCTGAACGGTGAAAAGGATGAAGTGAAACCGCCCCTTTTCCTCTCCGCATTCAAAAGCCGCTTTCTGGGCTAATCGCCTTTATCCACCATCTGGGTTATTGAAAGTTTTTCGGTGGTCGAAAGTAAAACGAAGCCTTAAACTTTGCCCTATATTTTAAGGATAGATATGGCCGATCATTCAGAACTACCAACAACACCATCCACCGCGCCAATGCGCAAATCTAAGCTACGCAGGATTGCTGAAGCACCTATCTTTGTTGGTGCGCTTGCGGTTGTCGCATTCAATGAGCTTTTCAATCTTGCTTTTTCGCCTGCCAAAATGGCCATCAGGGCAGCGATTGGGAAAAACATTAGTTTAAAACAATTAATGGATGACCTTCATCATTCGGAGGAACTGTTAAAAGAAAGTCGGCTGGTAAAAAACATCACTGGACGCATATGGCCTTGGGTTCCCGCATTGCTATTTGCTGGCCTAGTGGCAGGATTCACGGTGGTAGGATTAGGCCTCAAAGTAGCCTTGCTATTGCACGCAGTTCCAGGAGCAGCGGCGGCAATGGCAAAAATTCCGCTGGTTGGAGCTTACATCGGCACACTTGGCGGAATTGCCAAAGCGACGGTGGGTCTTGCAGTCATAGGCAAGATTGCCAAAGTGCCGGCGATTATCATCGCCACCTGCTGCCCACAATTCAAAGATTCTTGGATCCACCAAAAACTTACTGTTCCAGTGCTTGATGGGCTTAAATGGATTGGAACAAAATCTAATGAGTTTATCAAAGATCACACGGTTGGATTTCGGGCATCTATTGCCAATCTAAAAACCAGGATCAGGGAGTCATCGATTGGCCGCACGGTCGGATCTGTATCTTCAGCAGTCCGAAGCATGATGTCTTACGTCACGCCAGAACAAAAAGAACCCAAGCCTATTAATCCTGAAGACATCACTGTTGAATCCGATTCAAAAATAAAAGCAAAAGCCGTCATGCACACCCTGCTGGTATATGGCGGCGCAACCGCTATTCCGGCCGCAACAGTGATGGCCACCACATCGGCTTACGGCGCTGCCAGCTCTCTGGCTATCGGCGCGTTCGCTATCATGGGTTTCAGCGCCGTAGGGGTAGCCGCTGCTATTCCTGTAGGTGCTGCGGTATTATTAGGTGGTGTCTATGGAGTTGCGAATATGTCGCGGCGCTTGTTCACCAAAGCCGCGCAAGGCGTGTGCGAAGTAAGCAGAAATGGTGATATAGCTACCGCGCAAGCCATGCACGAAGGCCTATTAATTGGGACAGTAGCAGCAGGTGGTCAACATTTTGCGGAGCACGCCATTCATGCCACCACAGCCCTTGCAGGGGCCGAAGCAGTATCTGGTGGCTTAGCTATGTTTGGTGGTTATCGTAAAATTCACGATGAATATCGGCGCATCAATCAAGCCAAACGCGAATTTTTAGAACGGCATACAGCCAATACTGAAACAGCAGATCGTAGGCCGCCGCGCACATTCCGCGATATGTTTGCAACCAGCTTGCCACCCGTTTCACACAGCGCCATCCGCCAGCGTTTTGCGGCGGTGCCCAATGCAGTGAAGACCAGATTGCTGGCCAGAATTGCCAAAGCACCCGTAACCGGCAGCGACTGCGCCGCACTACACGATCATGGGTCCTTGCGTATTGCGATGAAACGGCTGATGCGTGTGCAACGCCCTGTGCGCACGGTTGACGCAAAGGCCTCCGGCGCAAAGCATTACCGCCACGCTTAATTAAACCAGCGTCTTTAATTTCTTGGCAACATCCGCCTTTAAATCAGGGCGCGAAAGTGCGAAAGCGACATTGGCTTCGATAAAGCCAACCTTGTCGCCGCAATCATAAGTCTTTCCTTCAAAACGGAACCCATGGAAAGGTTGTTTGCCCAATAACCCTACCAGCGCATCGGTCAGTTGAATTTCACCGCCTGCGCCGCGCGCATTTTTCTGCACGTTATTATCAAGGAGCGTGAGGATTTCAGGTTGCAAGATATATCGGCCAATGATGGACAACGTGGATGGCGCGGCTTCGGGTTTTGGTTTTTCAACCAACCCTTTTACAACCGCAAGCTTTCCATTCTCACTGGCCACATCAAGAATACCGTATTTATTGGTATCTTCGCGTGGCACATCTTCCACCGCGAGCATATTGCCGCCTACGGATTTATACGCACCCACCATCTGTTCAAGACATGGCGTGTTCGATAACACCACGACGTCCGGCAATAATACTGCAAAAGGTTCATTGCCCAGCGCGGCTCTTGCGCACCACACGGCATGGCCTAACCCCAACGGCTCGCGTTGACGCGTAAAGAATAACTGGCCCGATGGAATTTCGGTTTTTTTCAAGGCTTCCAGCTCTGCGGTTTTGCCGCGCGCTTCCAGCGTGCGATATAAATCGCTGTGCATATCAAAATGGTCTTCCAAAGGGTCTTTGCCCTTTGATGTTACAAAAATAAATTCTTCAATCCCCGCCGCGCGCGCTTCTTCAACCGCATATTGGATGAGCGGTTTATCGACCAGGGTAAGCATTTCTTTGGGCATCGCCTTGGTAGCGGGAAGGAAACGGGTGCCAAGACCAGCAACCGGAAAAACGGCCTTGCGTACTTTTTGCATTAGTTCATCGCGTCCTTAACCGCGTCACATATCTCGATAATTGAAAAGGGCTTGGCGATAATCCGGTGTACCAAAGCATCAATATTATGGGCGCGCATGCGCTCTTGCGCATAGCCTGAAATCATCACAATACGCAAATCGGGATGCAGCGATGTGGCTTTAAGCGCCAGCGCAATCCCGTCGACATTCGGCATCACAATGTCTGTCACCAATACGTCGTAGCTTTCTTTGGAAAGCTGGTCGAGCGCCTGCTGGCCGTCTGCCGTCACGGTCACGTCATGGCCAGCGCCGCCCAAGGCACGCTGGATAAATTCCCGCACCGCCGGATTATCTTCGGCAACTAAAATGCGATAGCCTTTGCTTGGAGGTGCATCAGTCATGAATTTTAAAAAGAAAAGAAACGGAACAGAATTTCATTAGGCTGTGCCGAAAATTGTGGATTTCGAGAACCGGAGCGCAGCGTACATAAAGTACGTGAGCAACGGAAGCGCAGAAAGACGCGATTTGCAGGCTAGCCTAATTGGAATTCTTAGAGGAAATGAAACGCTATATCAACCACGCCCTGTTCGTTAAATGGCATGGAAAAGGAAAAATTTTGCCGCATTCCCGGGTCCATTTCCTTGGTTACAATCGGTATAATCCATTCTTTAACGACTTTGCCTTTGGCATTCAGCGCTTGGGCCTGCAAAATTGGCACCGTCAGTGTTTTGTTGGTTTTGTTAATTAAGGCGCCTTCAATGCTTAAAATCGTGCGGCCCTGATCTTCTTTTAAAAGGGTGGTCGGCGTGCCATCCAGCACGATTTCCCTATCCTCTTTCTTTTCTGGTGGTTTTACTTGCGTGACCTTTTCAAGCGGCGCTTTCACGGGGCCGTCCTGCGCCTCATTACCATGCATCATGAATACCGGGATGCTGAGCAATCCCGCCAGTATCACGGCAGCAATCACTGCATTACGCTTGGCCACGGGTTCCACATCGCTGCTGAAATCCGGGAGGATGGGTTCGTTATCCCCCTCTATGCTGGTGCGGCCGGTGTAAAAATTTTTCTGCGAAATGGTGTTTTGTGTCACACGGGAAATGGGCGGTGGTTCTTGCGACACATCATCCGATGAAACGGCCGATGTCGCATCAGGGCGCGAAAATTTCAGATCATCGGCCGGAAGCGTGATCAGCGGGCGCGATGCATGCCACTGGTTTTTGCATTTTCCACAACGCACAGTGCGCCCTGTTTCGCCGAGTGCATTCGGGTCAACATTAAATTGGGCAGCACAAGATGGGCAGGTCAGTATCAAAGGGATTCACAAAATAGAGTCTAAATGAGGCAGATAGCTACCGATATTAAATTTCTATTCATATAAAGACAAGAATTGGATAGAGTTGGGCCTGATTTGTCCCTATCTTGCCCATCCACCAATTACCGCCACTCTTTAAGGCACACGCAGTGATTCGCTTTGAAAATGTCAGTCTGCATTATGATTCCGGCCCCGAAGTCCTGAAGGATATTTCCTTCTCGCTTGATGCCGGATCGTTCTATTTTTTAACGGGGGCATCGGGCGCGGGCAAATCCAGTCTCTTGCGCCTGATGTATCTTGGCGCCAAGCCGACATCCGGCCATGTCGTACTGTTTGACAAAAAAGTGGATGAATTGGCGCGGGATGAATTGCCATCGCTTCGCCGCCGTATCGGTGTTGTGTTTCAGGATTTCCATTTGCTTGACCATCTTTCCGCGCTGGATAACGTCGCACTGCCCTTGCGCATTGCAAGCGGGGCTGGTGAAAACAACATCGGCGAAAGCGAAATCCGCAGCTATGTCGGCGAATTGCTGCGCTGGGTTGGGCTTGGCGATCATATCATGGCAAAGCCTTCCGAATTATCCGGCGGGCAACAGCAACGCATTGCGATTGCGCGCGCGGTGATTAACCGCCCGCGCTTGCTGCTGGCAGATGAACCCACCGGCAATGTCGATGATGAAACGGGCTACCGGCTGATGCATTTGTTCATGGAGCTTAATAAACTCGGTACCACCGTGGTGATAGCAACGCATAACCGCCAGTTAATTGAAAAAATGGAAAAGCCCTGCCTGCATTTGCAGCACGGCCAATTGATGGTGCATTAGTTAAGTTAACCATAGATGTTATTGATGGTGCATCTGTTGGCGCATTTTGCGTGTTACCGGAGCATTAAAATTCATTAGTTTCATTAATATCTGATATTTTTAAAAGAACGACATTTTTGATAACGATTTTTTTTTAAGAGCGAACAACCATGACAGCGCCAGTTTTCAGTAACGAAATTCTTTTGCAGTGGACGATAGGTGACTTCATTCATAGTACCTATTTGGCAGAACGTCCATTGATTGATCTTGCCCACCAAAAAGCCAAAGCGGATTTGGGCTTACCGCCGGAGCCCAAGGGCCGTTACGACGTTTCCATGGATGTAAGCGACAGTTCACGGTTTATTCGTTCATCCTTGATACTCGACATATCAGAAGCAAAGTATCAAGGCGCAAAACTCATTCATGCCCATTTGCAGCAAGAAGGGTTCATTCCTCAGGCCTTGGCATTTGAATCCTCGGAATCCGCCAAAGGGTTTATAGACATGCCGATTGGCGACATCATCAAACTTGCGCGTCAAACAGTTCCCGATGCCATTCCTTTGGATTACAAAAAATATGTGGCGTGGTTTCATGGCGAAACATCCAAAGCTGCGGACGGGTTGATATCGGCTGCACAGAACCTGATTGTGGATAGAACCGCAGCCTATAATGTTTCAGAAATTGCTGACGTTCAGGCAAAAAATGCCGCAGATTATCCGGCATTAGTTGAGCTTCGCGCCGAATACCGTTTGGCAGAATGGGATACGTATTTTAATCGTGAACTTAACCGCATCATCAACGAAACTGAAAAGCAGGCCAAAGCACACCATTTGCATCTCGATGAACAAGGCCTTTTAAACCACTTGCTCACGCCGCAATTCTATAAATCGTTCTTGGAGAATTACAAACGCCCGACCCTGCAGGATTTGACGTTTAGTAAAGCTTGGGAAGATATCAAATCTGGCGTAGTCACGCAGGCGCTTGATCAATTCGCGCATGCCAGCCACCCTGATTTGGCATTAACCCATCACACCTACCCTGAATCAAAACGCGATACCGGATATCATGTGTTTACAGCCTTGCTGCGCAACCGCGTGATAAGTGCTGCAAGGCAGCAAGGTATAAAAATTGACCGCCAATTGATGGATGGAGAACTTTTTTCCCGTACCAGCTACCGTGATTACCGCGTGATGTCCTTGATGAATCCGGCAGAAGGTTATCAATTCGATGATGCCAAAGGGTTCAGCCAGAAATTAGAGCAAGCCATTCAGGCCGGCATCATCGATGCCAGCCAGGCCAGCCAATTGGAAAAGCTTCGCGCGCGCGATTTTGAACTTTCATTACCCGGCGGCACGTGGAATGAATATAAATCTGCGGTTGTGGATGGCATCGTAAAAAAACTTGGCTCCGCAGTTCCCGAAGCACGTAGTAGCAGAGGCACGCGTCCAACTGGCGCTTATGCCTATATCGCGCCGGTGGTTGCCGCAGCACGCGGTGCTTTTGCGTGGATGACTGGCGCAAGCAACGATACACGCCCTAATCCGTAACAGCGCTGCGCTTCATCTTTATACTTGACCTTTGCAGGCATCGCGCATGAGAATCCGCGCATGCTGACCCGCGAACCCGTTACCTCTGTTGTTGAAATCACCGATAGCAACCCGCAAACGCCGTGGGCGCACTGGTTCATGGGCTGGCAACATAAAATTGCCGATATGCAGCAAAGCCTGAAAGGCATGATGCGCAAACCCATGGCAGTACAACTGCCGACTAATGACCGCAAAATGTCGGTCGCGCTCGCCATTCTTCTTGCAACGCTTCTGTTTGTTTCCGCGCTCGCGCTACTTATTCACTTTGTATTGGGTCACGCGGCTGATGGCATGGATACCGGTATTCGTTCTTCCATGACCGTTGAAATCTTAAGCGCAACATCGGAGCAGAAGGATTGGAAATCCGCCGAAGACCGTTTAAAGCAGGTACAAACGGCGCTGCGCAAACTCCCCGGCGTGACAAAGGCTGAACCCGTGCCCCTCAACCATATGCGCGATTTATTAAAGCCGTGGCTGGGCGAAAAAATCACGCTGGATGGCTTGCCGCTGCCGTTACTGCTGGATGTGCAGCTTGATCCAAAGGCCACGATTGATAAAAACGCCATCGCCAAAATCATTGCCGATGTACCCGGCACCACGCTGGATGATCATGGAAGATTTATGGGGCAGCTTGTCGCCTTTGGCCAGAGCATGCGCAACATCTCGCTTACCATTATTGTGCTGAGTGTTGGCGCGTTAATCCTCTCCGCATATTTTGCCGCGCAAGCAACATTTTACATGAACCGCGACATGATTGAAATTTTGCATCTCATCGGCGCGGAAGATAACGCAATTGCCCAGCACACCGGTATGAGCATTTTACGCCTGATGCTGGTGTCCTGTTCGGTTGCGCTCGCCTTCCTCTTCATCACGCTCATCCTGATTGTCAAAAGCGCAGCGGGTCTTGATTTTTCAATGTTCCCTAATTTCGATATCGGTTTCTTTGACTGGGTCGCGCTAATCCTTGAATGGGGCATTCTGTTTTGCGCCTCCATTCTCTTTTGTTTACTGGCGGCGCGCTTCACCGTCTTGCAGGCCCTGCGTCGTCTGCTGTAGTATCTTCTTATGAGTTTGCGCAATTCATTCCTGCCGCCACTGTTCAACGGCTTCTTCTTAATCCTGGTGTTTTGGCTGGGCGGGTTTTTGTTATTCACCAATGATGTGGTAACCATGCCCACCAACATCATCGATCCGGCGCTCAAAGCCGATGGCATTGTGGTGCTAACCGGTGGCACAGAACGCGTGCCCATGGGTCTTGAATTATTGCAAGGCGGGTATGCACCGCGTTTGCTTATCTCCGGCGTTGATCCGCGCGCCAATCCGACCCAGTTCATTCAAAACCATCCCGTGCGCAATAAAATGGAATGTTGCATCACCCTTGGCGTCTTTGCCGAAGATACCCATGGCAATGCCAAGGAAGCCGCAGGCTGGATGCAAAAATACAATATGAAAAGCATCATCATGGTTACGGCCAATTACCATATGCGTCGTGCATTACTGGAATTCCATCAGTCCTTGCCGAACAATCCTGTCTATCATGTCGCGGTGAACCCCAGCATTGCCCATATTCATGAATGGTGGTTACACCCCGGCACGGCGGGAATGCTGATGGAAGAATATGCCAAATACATCTTCGCCACCTTAAAGGCTGCCGTGCACAGCATCATGGTACTTGAATAAGCATGCCGAAAGTTACCCCCCTTATCGTGCTACGCAACATTGCGTTCACTATTTTCTTTTTCACATGGGCGCCCTTGGGCAGTCTGGCGGCACTCATTGCCGGCACGGTTTCCAATGACCGCGCCTTGTTTTTAAAATTCATCGCCGCATGGGTTAAGGTGATTGATTGGGGCGAACGCGTTATCCTGAATTTGCACCACGAGAAAATCGGCCTTGAAAACCTGCCGGAAAAGCCGTTCATCGCCGCCCTGCAACACCAAGCTGCATGGGAAGCGATGCAGGTACCCATCTGGTTCCCTGATGCCGCAATTGTGCTCAAGGAAGAATTGCTCAAAGTGCCCTTATGGGGCCCCTGTATGGATAAATATGGTGCCATTCCGGTGCAGCGCGCCAAAAAGGGCAGCGATATCCGCCGGATGCTCGGTGCGGGCGAAGCCTTTATCCGTCAAAAGCGCGCCATCATTATTTTCCCGCAAGGCACACGCGTGAAACTCGGCGAAACACGGCCCTATCAACGCGGTGTTGGCGTTTTGTATGAACATTTGAACGTGCCGGTGGTGCCTATTTCACTTAATTCGGGTGAATACTGGTCACGCCTCAAACTCTTCGGCTTTTTGGATATCCATTTTCCGGGAACCGTGCGCGTCACCATTCATAAGCCCATCCCCGCAGGACTGCCACGCGATGAAATGATGCAGAAGTTGCAAGCCGCGATTGAGAGCGTTTGAGCAAAATATTTCTAATTAATCGTCAGTTCTTTTTCGATGACCTGATAATCGCGGCTGCTGATATGGTCAACCACCGCGATGCGCACCTGATACAATTTGCCATCCAGCTTGCTTTCCCAGAAATTCAGAAATTTGCGCAAGACAGGAAACTTCGGCAACAGGTCTAAATCCTGCCAGATGAAACTTTGCAATAATTTGGGGTGGTCCGGCATGCGGTAGAGAATTTCCGCGGTGGTCAGCCTGTAGTTTTCAAGCTGCCGCTTAAAATCATTACTTGGAACAATGATGCCACCACCATCTGCCATTCCTTTAGGTTACGAAAATACAGATAATTTTTAGTTAAAAGCAAGATTCCCAAAGCTTTAGAATCTCGCTGGCGCTAAGGATTTTTGCTGTTTTTTGAGCACCGGAGCGCAGCGTACGTTTAAGTACGTGAGTACCGGAGCGGAAAAAAACGACAAAAAGCCAACGTGCCAGTTAGAGATTATAGACTGCCCAAAAAGTCGCGCTTGCCAAGTTCGGCGCCATTGTGACGCAAAATTGCGTAGGCAATCGTGATATGGAAAAAGAGGTTCGGCAGCACAAACCCCAGCAAATATTGCTGACCCTTCATCTGCATATCCTGTCCGCCCACTTTCAATGAAATGGTTTTTTCTTCGCTGCCATCGATCTGCGCAGCCGTAAAACCGCTTACGAATTTAATGGTCTTGGCGATGCGTTCCTGCAATTCGGCAAAGGTGGTTTCGGTATCTGCATAGCTTGGAATTTCTGCGCCGGCCAAACGGGCAATGCCGCCCTTGGTGACATCACTGGCAATCTGGATTTGTTTGGCAAGCGGCAACATATCGGGTGCAAGGCGTGCATTAATCAGCACGCTGGGATCAATTTTTTTAGCCGCCGCCAAGGCTTCACCCTTTTTTAAAATCTCGGAAAGAATACCCAATTCACGGGTAATAACGGGAATAGAGGCCTGATACATAGATAGGGTCATAAGGAAGCTCCGTTTGGATAAAGGGGTGCAACCTATCTAGCCCGCGACCAAATAAAGGCAAGGGGTCTAGATAAGTTACCAAACCAAAGCTGATTTATGTTGCGTTCGCAGCAGGCTTATTATTATTCGACCAACGCTTTTTTAATGCCGCAATCTGGTCACGGGTCCCGGGCACGATTGAAAGAAATAATCGTGGCGCGTTCACGGGCGGTTCCGAATGAATGGTACTGGCTTTTCTATCACCCACTGCAAATACCGCCCCTTGGCGTTCTCCGGTCATCGTTACTTGTCCTTGCTCGGCAATCATTTTCGCTAGCTTAATACGGTCATCCAATGGATTGCTTGGATTGTGCTGCATCATGCATTCAAGAAATGCGCTGCGCCATTCATCATTAAGGGAGGCGAACAATGTTCCGGGCCCTTTTAACGCGATGGCTGCCTTGTACTGGGCACCTTGGAATGGTTCATAAAAATATCCATCGATGTGCCAACGCGGCACATCAAATTTGTGATTGGGAAGTGAAGCGCGCAGCGTAACCCACGCTGACTGCGCACCAAACGCCTCGGTTACTTGCGCATAAAGCCGTTCGACAAGCGCGGCCACGCCAACCGATACCGAATGGTCATTACCAAGCAGACGGATAAAACGGGCGGTTTCCTCATCATTTGGAGCAAGCCCGAAATGGTCAAGGGCAAGGGTTTTATCTATCTTCAATTGATCAAGGAGGCGGTGTTCAGCCGGCGTCAACGTAAGCGCAGCAGCGTTTGGATGTTGGGGTAATGCTGATGCGATCTCACTCATGCTGCCACTCAACCCGCCGGATATAGTTTATCACGCACAATTTAACTGCACCTCTTTGGCTGGCGCGCCATGCTGCACCAGATTATGTTTAGCTATTGCCTGCAATTTGGCAAGATTGATCTCGGCTTCGATCTGCTCAATCTCCTCAATTCTCAAACGCGCTGGCAATCCTTGGGGCCCGTCACTGCTATTCCAAAATACCAATGCGCTGGTGATGGCGTCAGGCGTGCGGCGCAATTCGGAAACGGTTTTGGCATTTACGGCAAGCCCGCAGCCTTGGGCTTTTATCAGCGCGATATCACCCTCACCCATCTCGTTGAAATGCGTGACTGCATCAGCGGTATTGTGTGGATAGGGAACAGCGATCAAAGGGCCACCTGCAACATCAGGAAGCAGATACACATCTGTCTTGTATCCATCATTTATTTCACGCGCAGCAATGAATGCGATGCGTTTTGCATCAATATCATCGTGGTTCAATGGCGCTTGTGCAGGATTGGCTGCGGCTTCTGCGCGTTGTCTTTCGCGTTCCACCATCGCTGCTACTTCAATGCGTGCAGCTGCTGCCGCTTGTTGATTGGCAATTTCACGTTTGGCATTTATGTAATCCGACACTGTAAACCCTTTAAAAAAAGCGGCTTAAAAAGCCTTGAGTCGCGGCCCAACATCTTGAATATGCATTCTAATTTACAGCATGGATCAGAAACTAATTCGCACAATGCGGCAAAGCGTGGTTAAAACGCGGCATTTTTTTTCCGAAATCGATGAGTAACCTTAAGCAAAGGTTCGCACAGCTAAAAATTCTTTGAACAAAGCGCTTCAAATACCATTCAATTAACGCGCAAATTTTTGAATCTGCGGTTTTTTAGGCGCCCCAATTCTTAAAATGGCGCGCCGTACTTTTTTGCGCGCTGTTAATCTTCCTGAATAAAGTTTTTGAGCATGGTTAATAGATTCAAAATGCATCAAATTTGAAATACATTTTCTCAAAAATTTTAATCATTTTCTTGGTAAATTTTCATTATAAAACAAAAGGTTATCCACAGCGACATTAATGTTTCGGTGACGATTTTAACCTTATTCTGGTGCTACCCGAAACGAATAATTTTTAGGTTAGCAACATGACCGAGAAGAGCAAAAAAAGCTTTCAGATAATTGCTAAGAATTCTTTACGCCATACCGTTCTTTCAGGCCTTTTCACCCTTGCATCCTTTGCCGCAACCGATGCGATGGCAGCATCAGCATCCGACTTCAAGACAGCAGAATATAACCGCGGCTGGCAGCTGAGCGCGATTGGCGCGGCCGATGCCTATGCACGCGGATTTACCGGCGCAGGCCAAATCGTTGCCGTATTCGATAGCGGCATGAACAAAACCCATGAAGATCTGAATGCTAACATTTCAGGCGTGGGCTTTGATGCGGTAACCGGTCTTGAAGGTGTTGCATCCGACGTAAACGGCCATGGTACATTCGTATCGGGCATCATCGCTGGTGAACGCAACGGACTTGGTGCCCAAGGTATCGCGTATAACAGCAAAATCCTGACCATCCGCATTGTAAACGCCGATGGTTCGGTTAGCCTTTCGGATAACAAGCTTGCAACCGCTATCCGTTATGCAACCAGCCACGGCGCTGGCGTGATGAATAATTCATGGAACACGTCCACCCAAATCAGCGCAGTAACCAAAGCTGGCCTTGATGGTTTTATGGGTCAAACCTTGCAAGCATACCGCGAAGCGGTAAAGGCAAACCGCATCATCGTGTTCGCAGCCGGTAATGAAGGTAAATCCCAACCCGGTTTCTATGCGGCCTTGCCAAAACTTTATTCCGAATTGACCGCCGGCTGGATTTCAGCGGTGGCGATTGATGGTACCGGCGCAATCGCCAGCTATTCAAACCGCTGCGGTGATACAGCGGCATGGTGTCTTGCTGCTCCGGGCAGCGCGGTGGTTTCAACCATGCGCAATGCCAACAATTCCTATGGTACGGGTAGCGGCACATCGTTCGCTGCGCCGGTTATCTCGGGCGCTGCGGCTGTACTTAAACAACAATGGCCAAAGCTGACCAATGCGCAAATCAAGGCAATTTTGTTCAAAACTGCAACCAAGACCGGCATCTATGCCAATAGCGCCGTGTACGGTCAGGGCTTGTTAAATCTTGAAGCAGCTACACGTCCCGTTGGCACAACCACCACGCCAACCCCAACGCCAACGACACCAAAACCAACCACACCCACAACCCCGACCACACCAAAACCCGTTACCCCAACCAGCCCAACGACCGGTTCGGGCAGCAAGTTCGGACGCGGCTTTGGTACTTATGGTCGCAGCGCCAAAAGTGCTGAACAACTTCGCATCATCACCTTTGATGAATTCGGCCGCGATTTCTACATGGATAGCGCTGCGTTCTTTAGCAATGCGATGCCAAGCTTTGATAGCGTAAGCGCACTGCGTGATTTCAATAATGGCATGGAAACGACCACCATCGGCCAAACCACTTATGGCTTTGCCAATGCAGACACCAAAACAACGATTGGCGGCGCACAATTTGATGGTGTGCGGATGTTTATTGAAACCCCAGTTGCTGGCACCACTACTACAGCGGCATTCAACATCAACCCAAGCCTGGTCTTTGGCCTGGCGCCACGCGATGTTGCCTTTGCCGGCAAGCTGGTCGATGGCGAAGCCCTGGTAAACCCTTATATGTCACTGGCCAAGAACCCGATTACGGTCGCAGCAAAAGCAAACCTTAGCGATGATGTATGGGTAAAAGGCGGTAGCTTCTTTGGTGAACAAGCAACCGATTTGAATGCGCCAGTGACCCTTTCTCAAGATCCAAACTATTCCAAAAATCTTGGCAAGGTATATGGCGGCGTTGCTGAAATCGGCACCACGTTTGGCACCAAACATTCCGGCTTTGCGTTCACCGGCGGTTTTGTGAACGAACAAAACGCGATGCTCGGTTCAATCTCCAGCGGTGTAACCAAACTGGCTGATAGCACCAACACCATGTTTGCCGGTGTAAGCGCGAAGGTTGATTTGGGCGGCGGCTTGAATGCATTCGGTGGCTTTGAAATGGGCTGGTCGAAGGTACAAAGCGCACGCAGCTCCCTGGTTGAAAATGTATCGGATATCAATTCCCAATCCTTCCGCGCTGGCTTGACCAAGACGGGCGTGATTGGCAAATCCGACACCTTCGGTTTCGTGGTCAGCGAGCCACTGCGCGTAAACAATGCAACCATGAACCTTAATATGGCTGACTCGCAAAATGCAGATGGCAGCGTGAACTTCCATTCTTCAACTGCTGATATCAGTGCTGAAGCCCACGAACTGGACTTGCAGGCGTTCTACACAACAGAAGTCAACGAAAAAGGCAAATTCGCAGCCGGTTTGCTCCTTCGTGAAAATGCCGGCCATGTGGCTGGCCAAAGCGAAGCGATTGCTATGGCACGCTACAAGCTGAGCTTCTAATCAACGGTTCTTAATGCCTAACCTAAAAGCCCCGCACATGCGGGGCTTTTTTTATGCGTGCTGGATTTTTAACAGTGCAGCTAATGCGTTGTAATCATACTGCTATATGTTGACCACCAAGTATGGTTAACGCTTCTAAATTATTATCCAAATTAAACAATGTGACTTTGTTACTTTCACGCTTTCGCAGTAGAACGGTGACACGCACGTAGCGTATTATTTTTAAACCATATGGAGCCTTCATGGTTCATCCGTTAAGCGGGCATTTCAATTACAAGAACGTGGATTTCGCGGATATTTTTTCACGCGCGGAAGATGGCGATCTGGAAGCCATCGCGATTGGCGCGAATATTATTTTCCAAGGTTTTGGGCTTCGTGAAGTGGATACTGTTCTTGCGCGCACCTGGCTTGAACAGGGCGCAGCGATTGAAGAAACCCTTGATAATGGCGAACGCCTTTGCACCGTAATGCTTGGCCTAATGCAGGCTGGCAGCATCGGCATGATTGGCGAAGAAGCTAAGGGCCGCGAAAAACTGCTCAAAAACCGCCAATGGCTTATCGTGCAAGCGAATGAAGGCCATGCCGGTGCGCTGCGCATTCTCAGCTTCATGCATGGCCGTGGCGGGTTGGGCGTTGAACGCAGCGTTGATAAAGCCATTGAACTTTTGAAATTGGCCGCTAACAAAGATGATCCGTTTGCGCTTTATGATTTGGGCACTATTTACATGGGTGAAGCGCGGGAAAGCGACCGCGATTATCTGGAGGCCGCTCGGGTTTTCAAGAAAGCTGCATTGATGGGCCATTCCGATGCGCAGCGCGAGCTGGGTATTGTCATCACCAATGCCTTGAGCACGGATATAGGTGTTTCTGCGCGCATTGCCGACATCGCGCTCAAGCACCCTGAACGCGCAGCCGAATTTGAAGATTTGCAAAACGCAAAATTCGGCATGGACATGCTGCATCAATCCGCAGCACAAGGCCGTATCTCTGCCATGTATTCGCTGGGCCGCGCTTACTCAGGTGCAGCGGCATTCAACAACGCAGTACCGCGCGATGTGGTGCGGGCCGTTGAATGGCACAAGAAAGCGGTGGATAAAGGCTATCCGCGTTCCTTTATCGAACTCGCAAAACTCTATGAAACCTGGTTCAAGGATACCGGCAGCAATCATCCTGAACACAACAAGGCAACCGCGCTCAATATCTATTACCATTTGCTGGGCCGCCCGCGCCGCCCTGGCGATACCATTACCGTATCAACCCAGCCATTAACGCCTACCCAGATTGCGGATGTGAAACGCGCACGCCGTGCCTTGGAAGAAGAAGCGATAAAAGATACCAAGACGTGGTATCGCTATGCCAATGGCGATCGTCGTATCACTTTTGATGACGGCACATCGATTACCTTTGGCCCGAATAACGGCTTTGATAGTCCTGAAAAAAATGTCGCCGCCGATATTCAACAGGCGCAAGACCACGAAACCGGCAACGGCCATGCGTTGAGCTATAACGAAGCGTACTCCATTTACCGCGACATTCTGGCACGCAAGGAAGGCGGCGAATACGCCATGCCAAGCCAAGCACAGATCAAGCAAATAAAAGCGTTGATGACCGCGCTTGAAGACCGCGCCGATGAAACCATCACGCAACCCGATGGCAAACGCACCTTGATTTATAAAATGGGCGGAAAAAACCCTGACCAGGTTGTTTTCGCAGGGCCAAAAGAAGTACCGGAATGGAAAATAAAAAGAGACGCAGAAAGGGCGGCCAAAGCTGCTGCGCGTCTAGCACGCGAAGCTGGCCAAACAGGTGATACACTTGCCGCTACGCCCACACGCCCGGCCGATAACAGCCAGACCGGCAAGAAAAAGAAAAAAGGCAAAGACAAGAAGAATGATCGCTAGGGCTAACGCTGCATGCGTTTATAAATCGGCAAATGGGCTTTTATCCGCGCCATCTTCAATGAAATCTTCAATGCTTTCATTATCACCTTCACCTTCGAAATTGCGCTCGAAGATAACGGTAAGAATGTTCACGCAGGTTGAAATCATGGTGATTTCCTGCGCGGTGATTTTCTGTTCAACCAGCCCTTCGCAGAACAGATAAAGGAAGCGCGAGAAAGACGAGGCCATCGGGTAATTGCAGAACCCCGCCTTGCCCTTAATTTCAAAGCTCTTTTCGATAATCGCGCGCATTTCATCGGATGCAACCGCGCCGGGCTTTAATTCCCCGACAATCCGTTGCAGCGTTTTCAGCGCGCCCTTAATTTCATTCATCAATTCGGGCAATGTGCTT
Organism: Alphaproteobacteria bacterium; assembly: GCA_033762625.1. Taxonomy (NCBI): domain Bacteria; kingdom Pseudomonadati; phylum Pseudomonadota; class Alphaproteobacteria; species Alphaproteobacteria bacterium. Next base: position 81,110 of record JANRLI010000002.1, on the reverse strand, counting down.
TGCATCGCTGCTTCGGCTTTTTCGATTGCTGATGTATTCAGCATCGCTTTGATCGATTTCCCCATGCCGAGTTTTTTCTTCAAGCTGAGATCGGGCTTTACAAACAGCGTGCCGTCTTCACCACGTGTAAAATTTTTGGGCAGGTTCTTTTTGGATTGCTGGTCTTTGGACATAGTGTTCCCTTGTGATGACGCGATGTCCAAAAAACCATAAATTGCTTACAAATTGGTAAAACGATTTTTATTGAAGCCGGAACGTGTTGGTTTGAAGGAAAGGAATTGCGCGCCGAACAGTTTTGAAGAATTGATTTGAGGCTCCGGGTATGCACAGCGCATTTTTAAAAAAAATTGCCACCATCGATCAGCGCCAAATGGCTGACAACCCGACCCTAAGCAAAAGTTACATCCATAAAATTTACTTTCATTATTTTCAACAATATCACCGCTTGAGGATTGCGGGAACACAAGCTATATACATTGGCACTCGCGGGGCGAGAGTGCTAACAGCCCTTAGATCCCGTTAAAACCAACCCGTTTTTCGCGCGGAATATCAAGTGCAGTCGCGGTTGCGCCATTTGGCGCAGAGCAGTCGCACCAAAATAATCAGCGGGATAAACAAAACTATAATGGAGACATATATGAAATTCAGACCATTACATGACCGCGTTGTGGTGCGTCGCCTGGAAGGCGAAGCAAAGACCGCTGGCGGCATCATCATCCCAGACACCGCTAAAGAAAAACCACAAGAAGGCGAAATCATTGCCGTGGGCGCAGGCGCACGCGATGAAAGCGGCAAGATTGTTCCTTTGGATGTAAAGACCGGCGACCGCGTGATTTTCGGCAAGTGGTCAGGTACCGAAGTGAAGATTGATGGCGAAGACCTCCTCATCATGAAGGAAAGCGACATTATGGGCGTTGTGGAAACCACATCATCCAAGAAAAAAGCTGCTTAAGAATTTAAAATCTAACAGGAGTAAAAAACATGGGTGCTAAACAAGTTGTATTTCACGCCGATGCGCGTGACCGCCTTTTAAACGGCGTGAACATTCTGGCGAATGCCGTAAAGGTAACGCTGGGTCCAAAAGGCCGTAACGTCGTGATTGAAAAATCCTTCGGTGCGCCACGTACCACCAAGGACGGCGTAACCGTTGCCAAGGAAATCGAACTTTCCGACAAGCTCGAAAATATGGGCGCACAATTGGTGAAGGAAGTTGCAAGCAAAACCAACGATTTTGCTGGCGATGGCACCACCACCGCAACCGTACTTGCCCAAGCAATTGCGCAAGAAGGTACCAAAGCGGTAGCCGCAGGCATGAACCCGATGGATCTGAAACGCGGCGTGGATATGGCCGTTGAAGCGATTGTTGAAGAATTGAAGAAGCAATCCCGCAAGGTAAAGTCCAACGATGAAATCAAGCAAGTTGGAACCATCTCCGCGAACGGCGATAAGGAAATCGGTCAATTCTTGGCCCAAGCTATGGCGAAGGTTGGCAATGAAGGCGTGATTACGGTCGAAGAAGCAAAGAGCCTTGAAACGGAATTGGATGTTGTTGAAGGCATGCAGTTCGATCGCGGCTTTGCATCACCTTACTTCGTGACCAATGCGGACAAGATGATCTGCGAACTGGAAGAGCCCTACATTCTTTTCCATGAAAAGAAGCTGTCGGGTCTGCAACCACTTCTTCCAGTATTGGAAGCAGTTGTGCAATCGGGCCGTCCATTGCTCATCATCGCTGAAGAAATCGAAGGCGAAGCATTGGCAACCCTCGTCGTTAACAAGCTGCGCGGTGGTTTGAAAGTTGCTGCGGTTAAGGCGCCTGGCTTTGGCGATCGCCGCAAGTCGATGATGGAAGATATGGCAACCTTAACCGGTGGTCAGCTCATCTCCGAAGATCTCGGCATCAAACTCGAAACCGTAACCCTTGCTATGCTTGGCCGTGCGAAAAAAGTTCGCATCGACAAGGAAAACACCACCATCGTTGATGGCGCAGGCAAGAAGAAGGATATCGAAGCACGTTGCGGTCAAATCCGTCAGCAAATGGAAGACACCACATCTGACTACGACCGTGAAAAGCTTCAAGAACGTCTTGCTAAACTCGCTGGCGGCGTTGCCGTTATCCGTGTTGGCGGCGCAACCGAAGTAGAAGTGAAAGAACGCAAAGACCGCGTTGACGATGCAATGCACGCAACCCGTGCAGCTGTGGAAGAAGGTATTCTCCCCGGCGGCGGTACCGCATTGCTCTACGCTTCAAGCGTTTTGGATAAGGTGAAGTTTGCTAACGACGATCAACGTCGCGGCATCGACATCATCCGCCGCGCGGTGCAAGCTCCTATCCGTCAAATCGCTGAAAACGCAGGTATCGACGGCGCGTTGGTAGTTGGCAAATTGACCGAACAAAAGAAAACCTCGTTCGGTTACGATGCACAAAACGGTGAATATGTTGACATGTACGAAGCCGGCATTATCGATCCTGCTAAGGTTGTGCGCACCGCGCTGCAATCGGCTGCATCGGTTGCTGGTTTGCTCATCACCACCGAAGCGATGATTGCTGACAAGCCGAAGAAGGAAGCTCCTCCGGCTGGCGGCGGTCACGGCGGCATGGGTGATATGGACTTTTAATAAATTAAAAGTCCATAGGCGCAGGGCCGGTTGAGCGTAGCTCAGAGGCATCGCGCCAAAAAAACATAGAGAACCCCGTCAGAAATGGCGGGGTTTTTTATTACCTGCATTTCCCAATCGTCATTGCGAGCCTCATCTCTATGAGGCGAAGCAATCCAATTTATGTTCGTGTGGATTGCTTCGCTGCGCTCGCAATGACGGTATTTCCAAACCGCCCGAGCGGTTGCGCCATTTTATTTACGCGATGCCTCTGCGCATACGCGCAACCGGCTCTGCTTGCAGTTCGGGCAAAATCAAATATTTAAATACATTTTTACTTGCACGTGCGTATGAATTACTTGCCCACTAATACTTGCAAACTATTTTGCGCAAATTGAAATGAAACAAAATTCACTTAATACATTCTTCATCGAAAACGGTGCACATTAGTCACATAGCCGATTTTGTTTAATTAATTGATTTAAGCGTTTAAGAATTTTTAAGAAAGCGTTGGTCATGGCCGAACTGTCAAAAGTTCAACAACCACCAGCACCATCCAGCACCCGCACCAGCGTTGCGGATGATCTCGACTTCCTCACCCAACTGCTGCACCGCGCGCATCGCGCCTGCACTCAGTCACGTGCCCAATCACGCGAATTATGCCACCGCACTGCTATTTTGCAGCATTCAGGCCGCGGGCCCCCGCAAGCGAGCGAGCAGCGCTCCGCTAACTAAACCAAACCATAAAAATTATAAAATCTGAATGAGGGGTTCCCATGCGTTCGTCCCATGACACCATTGCTTTGCCTGTTGTTGCCTCACCTTCCATCATTCCATCGGGTGATAGCGGAGCCGATAAAACCAACATCATTGAAATGAACATCAAGGAATTGCTGGTCAATAAAGGCCGCAATGGCGAAGAAATGACCGCCAAGCAATTCGCAAATTTGGCCGCCGAATACTTATTGCAGCAATATGAACTGGCCAAGGCCGAAACCACGCTGAAATTCGGCAGCTCCATTGGGCTTTTGTTTAACAACATCAACAATCTTTCATCGAAATCATTGATTACTATTGGTCTGCTTTCAGCTTTTGCGGTTGATATTGCGGTGTTTGGCGGCGGCGCAACCATGCTGATCGCCAAAAGCCCGATGTTCTATGGCATGGCGGCGGCATCTCTGCTCACCGCATCACTAATCGGCACCTCGGAAAGCAATGCGGCGCGGGCAGGTTACACGGCGGCAGCATCGGCGCTTGCACTTGCTGCAGCGTATCAGGTGGCGAGCGCAAATCCTGAATACGTGAACACATGGGCGAATGCCTTTACAGGATGGGATGGTGTGCATAACGCCGCCGCGACCAAAGCAGCAATCGCAGCCGATGCCAAAGCCAATTTGCAGGATCAAGTCGCGCGGCTAACCGAACAGGTCAATCATGGCGGCGTGGGCGGCAAGCATGTGATGGTTGATGGCAATCCGCATAATGATTATCTGGTCAAGGATTTGGCCACCGCGCAAAAAGCCTTTGATGCCGCGGTATTGGAAGCATCGCGCACCGCGGCGGATTTAAAAGCCTTGGGCAGCGAGCGCCCATCGCAAAAAATCGGCCTTGGGGTTGCCACCGCCTATATCGGTGCGTGGCTTACCCTTGCGCAATTGCAGGTTGCGAATATCATTTCCAAAGGGCCGCGCTGGCTCAAGCAATCGCGCGAAGAAGCGCGGGTATATAAAGCCTCCAAGGAAATGGTGCATGCGCTGGAAGAAAATCCCAAACGTGTGCTGGCCAAAACATCGGCGGTACTGGAACGGATGAAGGAATTTTATCTGGCGGGCGTTTTGGAAACCAAAGGCGAAGCGGAAGTAAAACGCATCACGCAAACCCTGTTCACCAACGATAACTTTGAACAGATGAATGAAGATGCCTCCGCACTATTTACCGATGCGATTAAGCGCCGCGATATACGCATGATCGAGCGCGTCAAACGCAGCATGGGCGGCACGCCTCGGCATCTTGTAATGACTTAAGTTTGCCCGAGCGGTTGCGTCACCCGCGCCAACGGCAGGCGCAGAGCAAATGGCAAATTCGTTTTAATCTTTTACCCTCAAAACTGCTTCCCCCGTCAGTAATGGCGGGGGATTTTTTATTAACATTGCTAAATGCAAGTAAAACCATGCTTGTGGTTAATCCTCGCCACGCGCTATTAAAAACAGATATTTTTTAGAGTTTTTATGAACGCAAAAGCACTCACATTAAGTCAGGCGTTGGTCGAGCATTTAGAGGCATCGGGCGAAACCCTCGAACATATCAATCAGGTCGTGTTCTTAAACCCTGATCTCGATGCGCCCTATATAGGCGGGTTGAATGCCCTGCACACCATCCGCAATGGTTATAATGACACGCTGCTTTATTCCCGCCGCGCAGATGGCGCGATGAATGAACTTGCGAAATATCTGATGAGCCACCGCGCGCGCCTTGGCTTGCCCGTTTACATCATCCCTCCCGCGCCGCCGATGCAACGGGCAGCCGCCGAACCCGTGCGCACCCGCCGCCATACCCGCAAACCGCGCCCGCCGCGCACCGGCAAAGATCTTTAAAAGGAAAAGCTCATGGCAAAAAACAATCCTAAAAATCTGCACGAAGCCTTGCACGAATTTCTGCGCCGCGAGCATCCCGATTTCAATCCGAAACTGCCCTATACCGATGAACCCAATAACAGCATCCTGCGCGAGGTAGAGTTACGTATCCTGCCCTCGCGAATGAAAAACGAAGCGCTGATCGGCGGTCACGAAATCATCGCGGCTATTTTGCGCGGCAGATATTTGCATGTTGACTTACCCGTCGGCCAAATGCCGATGCAAGATGAAACCAACCCTGCACATAAAACCATCGCGAAATATTTGCGCCGTTATTTTGCGCGTCATGCAAAAATTACCCATAGCCAAACCCTGCGCGCCGCGCTGCTGCAACGCTTGCAGGCACGCTGCAAACTGCAAGGCGTAGTATGGAAAACAGAAATCGCCAAATTCATCCACGGCGAACAGCCGCATATCGCCTTACAGGAAGCAATTGATGAAATCACCCACAGCATCAGCATGAAAGCAGGCGGGAAAGAAAACTATCTGCGCTCCATTTTGCGCCCCGGCAAGACCGGCAATGTGCCGATGCCATTCAGCAAAACCCATCTGCGGCGTTACACCGCGCGCCGCCACAGCAAACTGGTGCGCAGCATACGCCCTGATTTGCCCAGAACATTCAAGCAGGCGTTAAAACTGTAACTACTTCACTTCTTCCAGTGTTTTCAGATTGCGCAGCGACGGCACGCGCCATGCGATGATGCCGGCAACCGCCAGTGATAAAATTCCGCCCACCACCACCGCAGGCACCGTGCCCAGCCACGCCGCCATGGCGCCGGATTCAAAATCGCCCAGCTCGTTGGATGTGGTGATGAACAGCATGTTCACGCTGGCAACGCGGCCGCGCATTTCATCGGGGGTGTTCATTTGCATCAGATGCGTGCGCACATAAACGCTGACCATATCGGCACAACCCAACACCATCAGCATTACAAACGATAGATACGCATTAGTCGAAAGACCGAAAATAATCGTCACTATTGCAAATACGACGATGCTTAAAAACAGATTGCGTCCGGCATTTGCTTTAAGGCCATGCTTGGCCAGCCATAGCGACATGATAACCGCGCCAATCGCGGGCGCACAGCGCAATAACCCTAACCCTTGCGGGCCGACATGCAGAATGTCTTTGGCATAAACCGGCAGCAGCGCAATCACGCTTGCGAATAATACCGCGAACAAATCCAGTGAAATGGCGCCCAATAAAATCGGGCGTTCCTTGATGAATAAAATACCGGCGAATAAATTCTCAAGCGTGAGCGGGCGTTTCACAATCGCGGTTTTGACGCGCATTTGCATATTTAAAATACCCGCCAGCAATAACAGAATTCCCGCAACCGTATAGACCGTTGATACCCCAAAGAAGAACAGCGCGCCGCCAATCGCGGGGCCCATAATCGTGCCAATCTGAAACATGCTGGAATTGAGTGCGACCGCCTTGCTGAACTGTTCAGGCGGCACAGAATTAGGGAGCAGCGCCTGCATCGCAGGCGCGCCGAAAATACGCACCGCGCCCAGCAATGCCGACAAGATATAAATCAACGCAGGCGACATAAAATCAAAATTGACGCCCAGCATGAGCATCGCACCGGCAAAAGCCGCAATGAAATGCGTAACCGCCATAATCAGCTTGCGGTCCATCTGGTCAGCGAGCTGCCCGGCAAACAGCACCAAAATGATGCTGGGCAAAAATTGCGATAATCCCACAAGGCCGATGGCAAAGGGATCATGGGTGATTTCATAAATCTGCCAGCCAATCGCAACACCCAACATTTGCCAGCCCAGCGTGCCAATAAAACGCGACAAGCTTAAAAGACAGAAATCACGATAGTGAAACGGGGAATTGGGATTATTGAACAGTTTATCAAACATTTTTTTAATCACTTCATTGCGCCAATGTATGCTTCACGCAATCTAGCATAGCCTTGTCTTCGCGTGGCAAGCCCATAAACATCTGGATGTAGGGTTTAGAAAAATTTGCCTCGGGCATTGCAAATTGCGGCACCGGCGGGCCAAATTGCAAAACGCCTGCATCAAATGCAGCAATCGGATAAATTGCATGACCCAAAATAAAATACATATCGTAGTTAAGTGTATCTAAAAATTGCGGCGTGCGCAGCGTGCAACCGGGTACATGGCGTTCTTCCAATTCGCACACGACAAATGGCCGATGCTTGTGCAATGTTTTTTGCGCGCCGCGTAATATCGCTTCTTCCGCGCCTTCGGCATCAATTTTAACATATGCGGGCGGCGGCAATTGCAATTCAATCAGCTCTTCATCAAGCGTGCGCAATGGCACCGTCATGCTGGCAATGCCGTCAATTTTCCCGGGATAATCGCTGGCCAGTTTTGCAAAATCTTTTTCAATGCTTGCCCATTGCTTCACGGCAGTCTGCCCGCAAATCGGAAATGACAATTGCGCTTCGCCGCGTTTGTCGGCCACCGTTTCTTTATCAGCGAGTGCGCAATCGCGTATCGTCACCCTACCCTTATAGCTTTCAAGGTTTTGCGTTAAAACAGCACGGGCATCCGGCAACGGTTCAAAGCACAGCGTATGGGCGGCATTCTCGGCCATTTTGCTGGCATAAAGCCCAACCAAAGCCCCCACATCCACGCCCGAACACCCACGGCGCAACTTAAACAAGGGCGCAATAAGCCTTAAATAATCATCATCCCCTGCCTGCCAGCCGCTTTGCCGTATGGCGTCCAGCCTGTCTTGCCATCTATCCATTGATATTCCTTGGGAATCCTTAGCTTTAACACTTGCAGTGTCAGCCCTTTTAAAGTGTTAAACAAGCAGCATTTTGCTTGACCTTGTGGATAGTTTTCCCCTAAAACACGGCCTCAATTAAATTACGAAGGATTACGGTTATGGCTAGAGTATGCGCAGTTACAGGTAAGAAGGTTTTGTTTGGCAACATGGTAAGCCACTCCAACCGCAAGACCCGCACCCGTTTCGAAGCGAATGTGCAGGTTTGCTCATTCCCAAGCGAACTCTTGGGCCGTTCCATCACCCTGCGCTTGACCCCGAATGGCATCCGCACCGTTGAAAAGCGTGGCGGTATTGATGCCTATTTGCTCAAAGCTAAAAAGTCCGAATTGGATGCAAAATTGCTCGTTCAACAACGCCGCGTTGTTGCAGCAAAAGCCCGCAAAGAAAAGAAAGCTGCGTAAGCTTTTAAAAGCGGCATGATATGTGATGTCGCATGAAGCACAATTTTACAGTTGAAAAAATCTGTCCCACGACCAAGGCACGCCTTGGCTGCTTAACCACGCCGCATGGCGTTTTGGAAACACCCAATTTCATTTTCTGCGGCACCAAAGCTGCGATTAAGGGCCTTGCGCCCGATGTGATGAAGCGCGCAGGCAGCGATATTATTCTTTCCAATCTCTATCACCTGATGCTGCAACCAGGGCCCGATGTCATTGAACGTCAGGGCGGCCTGCATGATTTCATGCGCTGGCAAGGCCCAATGCTGACCGATAGCGGCGGGTATCAGGTCTTTGCGATGCAATTCGGCGGCATATCGGATGAGGTCAAAGGCCGCAACAAGGCCGCGCGTCCCAATACCGTCATCGACATCACCGAAGAAGGCGTGACGTTTCAATCCTATCTGGATGGCAAAAAAATTCTGCTCACCGCTGAAACGTCGATGCAGATGCAGCGCCAGCTGGGCGCCGATCTCATCATGGCGTTTGATGAATGCACGGCATTCCATCATTCAAAAGAATATCAAATTCAGGCTTTGGCACGCTCCAACCGCTGGGGGGTGCGTTCACTCGAAGCCTTCACCAAACAAAATAGTGACGGCAAGCAAGCCTTGTACGGCATAGTGCAAGGCGCGCATTATCAGGATTTGCGGATCAGCGCCATGAACGACGTCACACAGCTTCCCTATTTTGGCACGGCGGTTGGCGGTTCCTTTGGCAAGAGCAAAGACGATTTGTATTCTATACTTCGTTGGACCGCGCCATTGCATAAACCCGAACGGCCTGTGCATTTATTGGGTGTGGGTGATATTGCCGATATTTTTGTCGGCATCAAACATGGCATTGATACCTTTGACTGCGTGCAACCCACGCGCCTTGGCCGCCACGGGGTTGCACTAATGCCATCGGAACCCGGCGCGCGGCTCAATTTGCGCAATGCGCGTTTTCGCGATGATAAAACACCGCTCGATCCCGAGCATCATCACGAACATACCTCGCACTACACGCGCGCCTATCTGCATCATCTGGTGAAGGCCGAGGAAATGCTCGGCATGCAAATTCTGACCGAGCATAATGTGGCGGTGATGAACCGGTTGATGCGCGAAATCCGCAACGGTATCCGCACTGATACGCTGGAAGCGGTCGAAGCCAAATGGCTCGCCCATAGCTGCGCTAGTGATACGCAAAAAATGTACGGAACCTAACTATAAAAACGGCGGTTGGGTAGATTAAGCCCGAATATCAAACTGCCATTCAAGCGTATTCGAAGTAACATTGCAGGCTGCGTTTGACGTCACAATCGTGATGGGCAAGCTTGTTCCTGTAATCGGCGTGCCGCTGTTAATGATAACGGCTGTAAGGTTTGTGATATCGCCGCCGGTCAGCTTTGTCGCAAGACCCACGCAGGCTTTCTTGGGCAATCCTGAAAACACAATGCCAAATGTGGTTGACGTTCTATTGAAAACGCGCACCGTACCCGCCGTTGCTGATGACCATGGATGATTAAGCGCTGGCGTTGTAGAACACGGCGTTCCCTGCGCGACGCGCATTTCAACCGGAAATGCAGCTTGCGCATCCAGCGTACAGGTCACATCGGCAATATTGGTCAACGCATTCACACGCGCATAAAGCTGGCGGACATTTTGTACAATCGTTTGCAATTGGCGGTTCGCCTGATATTGGCGCGCATTTTCATATACAACCGCTGATACCATCCACACGGCAGCGATAATCACCGAGGCAACCGCTAACACAATCGTTGCTTCCACCAAGGTCATACCGGCATTTTGCGTAAAGCGCTGCTTGATCATATTCAACCTCGTATTCAAAAATGGGGTCTTGGAAAAGGGCGTTAGTATGGTCTATCCGATAAGTATTACTGATGCGTGAACATTTGAGAAAGTCTTATTTTAAAGGGCTTGCATTACTCATTCTTTTTTGGCGGGTTTTTTGGCCACTGGCTTCTTGGCTGGCGCTTTTGCAGGGGTTTTCACGCCCCCCTGAACACCACCATGATAAGGCGTTTTAACCCACTGCTTCTTGGCGTCTTCAACGGTTTTCTTTTGTGGCGCGGCTGGTTTGGCAGCTGCTTTTGACCCAATGGCTTTTGGCGCCGTGCGCACGGGCACACCTTGCTTGGTGGTTACGGTCGCGCCGCCAATGATTTTGGGCGCATGCTTTGGCGTAACCGCTGGCAGAATTTTTGCGTGATCAGGCGCTGCGGGCTCCGGCAGATCATCATATGAATTGATGGGTGATGTTATCGGCTTCACTTTCAAATTCGTGGCACGGGGTTGTACCGGTACACGTCCGCGCACCGTTGGCATCGGTGCAGACTCGCCAGGCTTTCTGATGCGGTCATTCAGCCCTGCTTCCTTACCGCGAATGACCGACCAGCCGCGCACAGGTCCTGTATCCACATGCACATGGCCGCTATCGGGATAAAGTGCAACACCGCCCCTTTGCATGGTTTTGGCAACCGCTTCCAGCGCGCTGCTGTTCATTTCCGGAATGCGGATATCGGCCGCCTGTCCCTTCATGTGATAGCTGTTTTTGGCCACATATTTATTGGTCTTTGCCAAATTCCGGTTGCTCTCGGGCGAGCGGAAACCGGACAATAATTCAATCGGATCGCTCGGCGACATCAACAGCTTGTCACGCAAATCGGTAATCACATCAATCAGCTTTGGGTCGATGGGATATTCTTCGCCCGTATGACGGTCACGGAAAATATGATCAATCTGGTCGAAGGCTTCTTTGTTGTACTGGCCGTTGCGACGCGTGGTTACATCAATACGCTCGCCGCTTAGGCGGTGCCATATCACAATGCTTTGATCGCCTTTGGGCGCAACCGATAAATCGCGGGTAGGTGCGCAGGAAACAACAAGGGCAAGCAGCGCAATCAGCGCGCAATTCAAAAATGGTTTGTTCATCAGGTAATTTGCTTTTCGTTATGGATCGCAAAAGCTTTGTAGAAGTCGGGTGTTTCGTCAACCCTTTATCTGCCCTGATTTGCAGTTCATTTGCGCATCACGCGTATCTAGTCACACCATTTGTAAACGCCGCCTTCATTGACCAGATGCGCATCAAAACTGCCTAATTCCTGCAATTTCTGGCGAAGGCGGTACAAGGTTGTATCAACCGCATGGCTTTCGGCATCGGGGTGATAGCCCCATAATTCGGTCATGGCATCCTTGCGCGACAAGCCATTTTGCCCGGCATCCAGCACAGCGCATAAAAACGATGCTTCCTTTTCAGTCAAGGATACGTTTTGACCGGAAGCCGTCGCTTCAACCAACCGCGCAAAAGGATGAAACACATGTGCATCGCCAAGCGCACGCGGCTGCTTTCTGCGCCGCAACTTTGCGCCGCTTAACATAACGTCCAGAAGCTGCGCAAGGCGGAATGGTTTTATGAATACAATGTCATCGCTTGGCTGGGGCGCTTCATCTGCGTTGGCAATACGAATGCACAATGGCATCTGTTCCAGCGCCGGCACCGGCATCGCGCGCGGCAACACCCAGACATCGCTAGCGGGCGAAGCTTCACTCACGCTTACTGCCACCATAAAATCAAAATCGCGGACACCGCCCATTTGCCCCTTGGCTTGCTCGGCCAGCACGGCGGCCAGCACATCATCTTTGCCAATCAGGGTGATCTGGATTTTTTCGCTCATTAAGGCCTAGGCTATCTCAAGGGCACCGGTGCGGGGTCATATTTTCCTTCAAATGTGTTTTATTATACTAAGTCATTGTTTGTAAACAATTTTTTTATTGTTTGGCTTGGCATGGCGCTTGCAATGGTTAATGAAAGGGCAAGACAATAAAGAGTATTTATGAATTCAGATTATGTTTTAAAAGGTCGCGGACAGCTCGCATTACACAAGCCAGATTGGGCAAGTGCAGTCGCGGTTGCGCCAACTTCGCCCGAGCGGTTGCGCGATAGCGCAGAGCGAATGGCGAATAAAGGCGCAGAGGCAGCGCGCCAAACAAACTCTGACTTCGCAGCCGCTGTGGATGCCCATGATGCCGCTTACAAAGCCGCCAAAGATGCCCATGGCGCACATAAAAAAGCCAGCCGCTATGCCAAGGCTGAAGCGATTACCGAACAATTAAACAAATCATCCCAGCCATCCGCGCGTAGCGACGTTAAACCGCAGGAAACATCCGACGAGGATGCAGCGCCGCAGCCCAGCGAAATTTCGCAAGATGGTTCGCTTTATCCTGAACGCAATAAAAATGACGGCGTAAAGATGAATGCGTTCAACCATAGCGGTGCCAACAAAAAAACCGTCGGGCCCGATGTTGATACGGTTGATTACTCCTTTGAAGATTTCATCGATACCATCAACCCGCTGCAACAAATCCCCGTCGTCAATATGATTTACCGTCATGTTTCGGGCGATGAGATTAGCGGCCATGCCAAAGTAATGGGCAGCGCTCTGTATTGGGGCCCTATGGGCGTGGTTACTGGCGCGATTGACGCGATGTTCGAACAGGAAAAAGGCGGCGATGTTGGCCAAACGGTTATCGCAGGCTTGCTGGGTGTGGATACCCCCAATGCGCATAAACTTCCAAGCAACCAAATCAAAGCGCAAGAAACCATGCTGGCCAGCGCAGCGCCGGAAGAAAACATTGCGATTAAGGCTGCCAATACACACCGGGTTGCTGCCAAGGCTGCGCCGGCTAAACAGCCCTTTGGCGGCGTGATGGGCAATGAAACACCGGTTGATGTTGCCAATAATACAGCACATGATGATGCGGATATGGGCGCTGTCGATGAAGCAACCGCACGCAAGATTGCAGGCGCGCAGCAGGTTAAATCACCCCTACCCCACGGCCCGGTTGAAGCCGATGGTCATAAAATGTATTCGCTGGCCGGTGTTGCCCGCCACCCCAGCATTGCCACCCACATGCCCGCACGCGATGTGCCGGATGTACGCTTAAAAACCTATGGTAAGGAAATTGCAAAATCGGCATCGGCTGCTCCACAAATGGGCAGTATGAAAGATGGCGCCGGATTACTTGGCCTTACGCAACCTTCCGCAGCGATTGCCGCTGCGCCAGCCAATGAATTTGATATTCCTGCAACGCGCCTTCCAGATCCCGGCTTTACCGCGCCACTGCAAATGCCAGCAGCCAACAGCAATGTGACAACCGGCGGCAACCCCATTCCGGCGCAGCTTATTCAGGATATGATGCTGATGAATATGCAGAAATATCAGGATATGAAGGGCGGCACATCACGTGGTGCCAGCCTTGATATCAACGGCTAATTACTTCTTATCGTCCTTGCCCAAAATCAATTTGAATTTTTGCATGAACTTGGCTTTGTAAAATGGCTTCGGGTTGACGTGCGCTTTCAACTGGTTCAATGCGCTGGCCAGCGTATCGGCATCAAGTCCTGAAAGTCCGGTGATTGATGTGCCAAGGCGCGATGGGCCAAAGGAAGGCGCATCATCATTCGCAGCCTTCATGCCTGCACAAATGGCTTCGGCGGTGGATGAACCCAACTCTTCCATATGGCTGGCAGTTGGATATTTTTTATCTTCAGGATTTTTAATTTTATCGCTCATAGCTGTTTTCCCCTTAATCCAAGACTACCATTTGGAAAAACGAATTCAGGATGTGAAATTACTTTCTTCATTGGTTACCTAGTTAATGCGGGCGTTATTAACTAAGTTGGGCGGAATTATCAAGGTTGATGACCGCATATCTCGGCAAAAGTCGACATCCGGTTTAGAATAAAACGGGGCCCCGCTTGCGCAACGGATGCATATCGCTAATTGAGTAATGGCTTTCCGGCGCTGGGCACATCGAGCGAGAAGGCCGGAACATCAATCTCGAAGCGTTCGCCGCCCTCGCCCACCATTTCATAGCGGCCCAGCATAATGCCGGATGGTGTGGGCAAGGGTGTGCCGCTGGTATATTCAAACGATTGCCCGGGTTTTAAAATCGGCTGTTCGCCCACCACGCCTTCGCCGCGCACTTCCTGCACGCGGCCAAGCGCATCGGTGATGCGCCAATAACGGTTAATCAGCTGCACCGTTGCCTTGCTCTGGTTTTCAATCTTGACCTGATACGCCCACACAAAATGACGATCATCGGGCGTGGATTGCCCTTCCAGATAAACGGGATTAACAGAGACTTTTATATCGCGGGTAATGGCTGTGTACATACCCATCATTTAAGCAATCTGGTTTTGAAAATAAAGGGCAAATTTATTTATTTTGTTCCAACAAAAAAGCCATTACTACTACATGAAACGGTCACAATTTTTAAAAAGCTGATATGCCTCATTCAACCCCGCAGCCCCTTACCGATAAAACGCTGGTGCGCCCTGAACGCGAAAGCGACGCCGCATCCATCGAAGCGCTGCTCGATGTCTGCTTTGGACCCGACCGCCATAAAAAAACCGCCTACCGTTTTCGTGAAGATGTGGCGCCGATTGCAGCGCTTAGTTTTGTGGTTGAAGACAAAGACACCAAACAGCTGGTTGGCACCATCCGCTATTGGCCGGTGGTGCTGCCCGATGGCACGCCCAGTTTATTGCTGGGCCCCATCGCGGTTGAACCCGCGCGGCAAAGCGATGGCATTGGCATTGAGCTGATGAATTATTCCTTGGCCAAAGCGCGCGGGCTGCATTACGCCTCCATCATCCTTGTGGGCGATGCGCCGTATTACAACCGTTTTGGCTTTGTGCGCGAAGTGATGCTGGGCATCACCCTGCCCGGCTGGGTGGATGAAAGCCGTTTTCTGGGTTTGGAAATTGTTCCGGGTGTTTTATCGGAACAAAAAGGTATGCTCGGCAAATGGCCGCAGCAGGTTTTTTAAACCACCTGTTCCGGAAATAAAAATGGCCCGCAATTGCTCGCGGGCCATCGTTCAATATACCAGAAATTATCTTACCAAGGGCGTGGAACCACCGTGGTGATCTGGCTGCCTGCTGGTGTGTACCAATTACCATAACGCACCGCTTCCGAGATAGCGTAGGTTTGCGCAATCGGGCGCTGGGTTGGTAATTGCGCAGCATACGCGATGGGTTGTGCATACACAGCGCCAGCACGGTATTCATTCAACGGAACGGTATAGGCAACCGGATACGCCATGGTTGGCACGACGACATTCGATGTGTAATACGGTGTTTGATACACGGGGAACAATGCGGCTTGGGTGTAGTAATCGTAATTGCCGGTGACCATCAAGCCATTATTGCGCTGGAATGCAGCAAGCGCATTGCTGGTGCGTGGGCCATTAATGCCGTCCACCTTGCCAACGAAATAGCCAAGCTGTTTCAAGCGCATTTGCGCTGCTTCAACGCCGGCATCATGGCTGCGATAACTGATATAAGTAGCATGGGCTGGGGCGGCGGATGCAATCGAAAGAACAAGCGCGGCAACAGACAATAATGTCTTGCATGAAAATGCTTTCACGGGGTGTCTCCTGAAAAATAGAATAAAAAATCAAACCTTCTGAATAGGGGCAACCCTATCATCCAAAACTTACAACATGTTTAATGACCAGCATGGCGGGCACAATTTTTGTGCGTTTTCCCAATATAACGCGCGGTTTTTTATTTAACGTCGGCATTGTTTCGCTTGCTTCCACCCGCCGGATATGATTATCTCGCGGCATATTTTTAATGCTTTTTTAAAGAAATTTTCATGCCGTCCAAACCTGCATCCATTTCACCGGATACCCTTTTATTCATGGAAGCGCGTGCGATTTGCCTGATGAACGAACGAGGGCGTGAATCGTTTTTAGCGCCAAGCCCCGCGCTCATCCAAACCATCGCCCGGCGGCTTGGTGATTATGCAGCTGTGATTGATCGTTACGGCTCACCTCCCGCCATGATTGCCGCGTGGGAACGCATTTCAAATGATACCGGCTCCAGCATGGGCCAAATTAATATCGACATGCTGGATATCGCGACGATTTACCGTGCAGCGGTTGCTTATACCGAACAGGCGAATGACGAGCTGATTGATCGTATTCAAGGCTCGCGCGTGATGCTGCGTTCGCAAGCACATCGCCCTGAAATGCGTGCCTTAAGCGCCGCCGCAGCGATTGAAATCGCCAAGCCTGATTTTAAAAAAGGCGGATTCGCGCCATCCCTATAAATCGAATTGCGGCAAATGGTTCAAGCTGCGCGCACGCTCAATCAATGGCGCACCCGCATCGCCATTCAGCACTGCATCCAGCTTGTTCAGGAAATGCTTGCGATTATTCATAAGCAGCACATTCATCCATAGCGGCGTGCCATCATCAAGGCGCACATAGCCTTCGCTGGCATCAACATCATAAGGATGCGTATAGGTCCATAGCAGTGCATCAGCATAAACCGTTTTTTTCAACATCTGCACAACCGGCAACGGCAAATAGCGCAAATACACCCCGCCCAAAAACGGCAGGGCCAGCACACCTAAATTCACCATCGGCACCGGCAATTCGATTAAACCGTTCTTCCATTTGAACGGCTTATTGGGCACGCCCGGAAAACCGTTCACCGCGCCCTTACCAGCAATCACGCTGGATGAATAAATAAATCCCAATTCCTTTAATACATCCACCGCCCATACTGATTTGGGCGTGAGTGAAAAAATCGGCGCGCGAAATCCTTCAACCGCATTGCCCGCAATATCTTCAAATGCTTTTTTGGCATCGAGCAAATGCGCCGCATAGGTTGCGGGGTTTTCTTGTGTAAGCGCGATGTGGTCATACGAATGTAACGCCAGCTCGTGGCCATCATTTACAATCCGTTTCAATAATTCAGGATGCGCCGCCACCTTGCCCACCGTGAAGAACGTGGCGCGGATGTGTTTTTGTGCGCAAAAATCCAGAATTGTTTGTGTATTGCGCAGCCAGCGCCCATCGCCCGCATACACGCCCAGATGGTCTTCAAGGTCGATGGTAAAGGTAACGGGGCTGTGGGTGATTGCTGCATCGTTCATAGCACCAAGCTTAGGGTTTCCGCTGCACTGCAACAACTAATTTTGTTGAAAAGCCTATTTGATTCATTACTTTCGCATTTTTGATGAAAAATAGGTTCATGACGGTCACAACGCCATCAAAGACGATTGATCTGGAAAGCATTTCGCCGCCCTTGCCGGCGAAAAAATTTCCGACATGGCTTTTGCAAACCCTAACGCAACACAACCCTAATCTTCCCGAAAAACCCGCTACCGAAGGCGTGACCTTTGTGCAATCCGACTTGTTGTCGGTTTGGCAGGCAACGGGTGGTTCGTTGATGGTCACGCCTGCGTCCGATCTTTCGGTGCTTAAAGAGACCCAAGTTTACATGGGCGCCTATAGCAAGGATGATACAACAACGCGCGCTATTCGCATGTCGCAAAGCGATCTGGAACGACGTAAATTGCGCGCGCCTTCAGGTAAGCATCAGTTCATCTATTTCAATATCGCGCGCATGATGCGCGACAAACCAACACCGGCACCAACCACAGAACAAATCACAGAACAAACCACAGAACAAACCATTGAAACGCCGTTGCTGCCCACCCCGCCCGAAGAACCATTGGTGGAAGGATTAACAGCCAGCATCAAGCGCGAGCTGCGGGCCAAACGGCTTAAATCCAAATATACTGCGTTTATCGGTCCAAAAATCCGCACTATTGCCGCACTGCAAAAGATCGCCGCGCGCGAAGTAGTTGAACATAACGGCATCGTGCTCAGCCGCGATCAGCGCATCGCCTTGTTCATCTACCGCGATTTTATTCGCAAACCCGCCGATGTCGTGCGCAAGAAAAAATATGCGACGCGCGAAGAATCCTATCACGCTGTACAAGAAGCTTTGGGCGTTCCCCATGATTACATGCGCCATGCCATGCGCGCCGAGCGTGCGCGCGTCTTGCGCGAACGCAAATCCATGCCCGATGCACTCAATAAGCCGCCCTTGCCATTTGGAAAATTCTTTGCCGGCATCCTGCGCACATCGCTGGCCGATCTGCGGGATAAACAAAACGCCGGAAAGTTTGGCCCGCTTGATGCCGCATGGAAAAAATTTGTCTATTTGTGGGATGACCGCGAGTTCATGGCCAAGCTGGATAAGGTATTTTTGCGCGCGGGTTTTGGGTCATTCCCGCAAAGCAGCGCCGAAATTCTGCCTGCGCTGAACAAGCTGGGGGTCGCATTGGGCGGACTCGATGATCTGAAAAACCCAGATAAAGCCGCCAACGACCGCAGCGATGACAACTATGTTGTATGGGAACGCTCCAAGATCAATGGCAAATATTGCATCGCGCTTGCCGAAGTAAACAGCGCGCTGGTTGCGGCGTTTCCAAAAGGCGCACCCGAATTTTTTATCAAACAGGCCCTGCCCTATTATTTTGCGATGATGGCTTACAGCTACACCAATGATGTTGGCGTATTTGAACATTACGGGTTTGATAAACCCGCCGTACTTGGGTTTTTCCATAAATCCGAAGCATTGCCGCAGATTGAAGCCGCATTCACACGGCGCGACCTTGCGCGCAATGATCTTCTACCTTCTGCCAAAGATCCCCGTACCCACGCGAATTTCGGTTGAACCGCATTCAATCGCCGTTTCGTAATCCGCGCTCATACCCATGCTGATGGTTTTTAGTTGATTGGCTTTTGCCAATTGCGCCAGTTTTTCGAAATAGGTCGCGGGGTCTATCGTTTCCGCCCGAGCGGTTGTTCCATCGTCAGATGGAACAGAGCGAATGGCATTCATATTAATGGGCGGGATGCACATCAGCCCTTCAATCTCAATTCCAAGCCCGCGCGCAACATCAATCAGCGCGGGCAGTTCCGCCACTGCGCAGCCGCTCTTTTGCGGTTCATCGCCAATATTTACCTCGATCAAACAGGGTACCTTGCGCCCTTGCTTGGCCATGGATTTGGCAAGTGCCGAGGCAAGGCTTACACGGTCAAGCGTGTCGATGCGGTCAAATAGCGCCACCGCATCATCCGCCTTATTGCTTTGCAAATGGCCAATCAAATGGAGTTTTGTATCCGGAAATTCGCTTTTTAAATTCGTCCATTTCGATTTGGCTTCCTGCACATAATTCTCGCCATACACCCTATGCCCGGCCGCTAATGCTTCGCGCAAGCGCGGTTCATCCACCGTTTTGCTGACCGCCACCAATGTGACGGAGGCAGGGATTTTGGCGCGGATGGTTTGAAGGTTTTCGGATATGGACATTGAACTCATACGCTATGGTTGTTGATACTGTGCATGCACCAGCGAAAGCTGGTGTCCAGTATTATCAAACTAGGCCCCATCTTGCGATGGGGCATACCGCATAAACACAAAAAGAAAGGGCGGCTCTTTCGAACCGCCCCTTCCAATTTTTTAACTCTTTAACAGAGTTGCTTTAACTTAGAAAGCAACGCGGTTGGAGAGGATAACAACGTGACCTTCGCTGTTGCCAACACCTGCTGGACGTTCTTGCTTGAAGAACGCGGTGTCAACGCTGGTGGTCATGCCTTCAAACAAGGAATAACCTGCGCCGATACCCCATACAGAGTAGCTGTCAACATAGTTGTCTGTTGCAACTGCAGGAGCAACGGTCGCGAAACCGGTTGAACCAGCAACTACGCCAGCGTTGTTGTAGCCTTTACCTTGCAAGTAGCTACCGCCAACAGATGCGCGGTCGAACTTGTAGGTCGCACCAACTGACCAAACATGTTGATCAGCATTTTGTGCGGTGGTGGTGTTGAAGCGACCTGCGTCGGTGTAGTTACCGCCAACGGTGAAGCCAGCATAACCCAACTGAGCGCCTACATTCCATGACGTGAAGTCACGAGCGGAACCCGTGGTTACGCCAACGCCGCGACCGGTTGATTCAGCCGTTTGAACTACGAAGCCCAAGCTTGCGTTCACCTTGTCCATGAAGCTGCCGTTATATTGGCCGCCTACTTTTACAAGGTTCTTATAAACAGGACCTGTACCAGTTGTTACGAAAGTTGTGTTTACACCTTGATCATAAAAGTTTGGAGCATAGCTTACGCCCAACTGAACCTTATGAGCACCCATACCGAGTTTTGGTGTCAGGTAGCTGATCTTGGTTGAGTTTTCATCATCATCGATGAAGCTAGGAGTGATCGCGAACACGTCTTGTGGACGAAGGAATTCGGTGTAGTTGCCATCAACTTGGGCGCCGAAATCATAGGTCATTGGAGCGTGTACTTCGAAATCAGAAGCGCCATGTTCGTCACCGGCACGTACTTGACCCCATGAACCGTTCACGTAACCATAGGTCTGGTGAAAGCTCACGTTGTTAGCTTGTTGTATCGGCCTTTTATTAAGCTGAGAGCCGTTCCAAAGAGTAGCAACTGCGCCATATTCCAAGCCATTGCTGGTCTTGTTCTTGGCTTCAACTTCCAATTGGAATTCGTTTTGGAAATCGTTGCTGCGACGGCCAGTACCTGGGCCTGCAGATAGATCTTGTCCAGTGAAGCCGGCACGGAAATCGTTGTAACCGCCAACCGTCACTTCCATGTTCGCTTCAGCTGCGCCGCAAAGAGCAGCACCAGCAAGAGCGGTGGTCGCGAGTAAAAGTTTACGCATGTTTTGTTCCCCCAAAAGGTGGTAGATATTGATAGAGAAAAAGACGAGATTGAAACCCGTCCGATGCCGACAATGTTGTTCAAAGAGGCTGCCCAAGCAAGTTTAAAATGGCTGATTTTGAACCTTGCTAGGTGAGTGTGGCACAAACAACACGAAAATTAACGTTTAGGGCAACATTCTTAGCGATTATGCACTAAACCGTTAGCGTTCATGCATGCAGGTAAGGGGAAGAATAAGGCAGTTTTGGCCTTATCCCGTCCATAATTTCTTGCTTTTATCGCTTCAACCTATTTAATAGCGTCTCTGTCGCCCACGACCCCGTTTTATTGCCCATAACCCCTTATAAAAACAAAACACCCATGAATTATCTATTTGTTTTGATTATGTTTTCTGTACTTTTGGCGGGTTGCGGCGGGGTTGAACGCGAGGACACCTATAATACAGACAAAGACCGCAACGCCCGCTACGCCAATGGCAGTGTTGCTTCGGAAAAGGGCGGCATATCTTTGTTGGGTGGCCGTGAAGATAAAAAAGCGTCAGGTGCTGGCGGCGTTGGCGTAAATGCGTATTTATGGCGTGCTGCGCTCGATACACTTTCATTCATGCCGCTTGCATCGGCTGATCCGTTTGGCGGCACGATTATTACCGATTGGTATTCGCCGCCATCTTCTCCTTATGAACGCATCAAGTTGAATGTATTTATTTTATCGCGCGAACTTCGCGCCGATGCGGTGCGCGTTTCCGTATTCCGCCAGCAACGCGATACAACCGGGGCTTGGGTTGATGTGAATACGAATGTCGCAACCGCAGGCACGATGGAAGACAGCATCTTGACGCGCGCACGGCAAATGCGTGTCAAACAATTGGGTGATGATGGTAAGCGGGAATAATTTTTTTAAAAATAAAATGGTTTTTGATTATGAATTACAATCACGGCGCAACTGAAAAAAAATGGCAGGAATTTTGGAACAATAAAAAAAGTTTCGAAGCGAAAGAGCCTGACGCAGTCGCGGTTGCGCCCAATTCTTCTTTGGGCGCAGAGCAGTCGCGTCCTAAATATTACGTCCTTTCCATGTTCCCTTATCCATCGGGGCGCATCCATATGGGCCATGTGCGCAATTATACCTTGGGCGATGTGGTTGCGCGTTTAAAACGCGCACAGGGCTTTAATGTGCTGCATCCTATGGGCTGGGATGCGTTCGGATTACCCGCAGAGAATGCGGCGCGTGAACGCGGCATTTCCCCAAAGGATTGGACGTACGATAATATCGCGACCATGCGCGGCGAATTGAAACGCATCGGTCTTTCCATCGACTGGTCACGCCAATTCGCAACATGCGACGTCAGCTATTACAAGCAACAGCAAAAACTGTTTCTTGATTTTTATAAAAAAGGTCTCGCTTACCGCCGCAAATCTTTTGTGAACTGGGATCCTGTTGATGAAACGGTATTGGCGAATGAACAGGTGATCGATGGCCGCGGTTGGCGCTCCGGCGCGCTCGTTGAAAAGCGCGAACTGAACCAATGGTTCTTCAAGATCACCGCTTACGCAGAAGACCTGCTCCAGTCGCTATCCACCTTAGATCGGTGGCCAGACAAGGTTCGCCTGATGCAGGAGAACTGGATCGGTAAGAGTGAGGGAGCGAGGGTTTTCTTCAAAACGACACATAATCTCCCTCAAACCATCGAGGTATTTACCACGCGGCCTGACACATTATTCGGTGCGTCCTTTATTGCATTGTCCCCTGGTCATCCCATCACTGCCGAATTGGCAAAGACCAACCAAAAACTTGCGAATTTTGTCACCGAATGCAATCGCATCGGCACCACTGCTGCCGCTATCGAAACTGCAGAAAAAATGGGCTTCGATACAGGGCTTACCGTCGCGCATCCGTTCATTGCGGGTAAAACATTGCCTATCTATGTCGCCAATTTCGTGTTGATGGATTACGGCACAGGCGCGATCTTCGGTTGCCCTGCGCATGACCAACGCGATTTCGATTTCGCCACCAAATATAAATTGAGCATCATTGAAGTGATCGCGCAGAAAGATGGCGCGGAGCCTCTGCCCTATACCGGCGATGGCGTTTTGAAGAATTCCGAATTTTTAAACGGGCTGGATGTCGCAACCGCCAAGAAGACCGCCATTGAGAAATTGAAGTCCATGGGCATCGGCGAAGGCGTGACGCAATTCCGTCTGCGTGATTGGGGTGTTTCGCGCCAACGCTATTGGGGCTGCCCGATACCCATCATTCATTGCAAAACCTGCGGCGTGGTGCCCGTGCCGGAAAACCAATTGCCGGTCGAATTGCCAGCAGATGCCGATTTTAAAAAAGGCGGCAATCCACTCGATAACCACCCCACATGGAAGCATGTGAAATGCCCAAGCTGTAACGCTGATGCGCAACGCGAGACCGATACCTGCGATACCTTTGTCGATAGCAGCTGGTATTACGCGCGGTTCTGCTCACCCAAAAATGATGCAGCGCCGATCACCAAATCCGCAACCGATTACTGGTTGCCGGTGGATCAATATGTGGGCGGTGTGGAACATGCCATTTTGCATTTGCTCTATTCGCGTTTCTTCACAAGAGCGATGCAAGAAACAGGACATGTGGGTTTGAAAGAACCGTTTGCGGGTTTGTTCACCCAAGGGATGATTTGCCATGAGTCCTACAAAGACGAAAACGGCAAATGGCTCTATCCGGAAGAAATGGAAAAACGCCCCGATGGCACTGCCGTGCATGTAAAAACGGGGCGTCCGGTCACGGTGGGCCGCGTCGAAGTCATGAGCAAATCGAAAAAGAACGTGGTCGATCCCGGCCGCATCATCGATGCCTATGGCGCAGATACCGCGCGGTTGTTCATGTTGTCCGACAGCCCGCCAGAACGGGATCTGGAATGGACCGAAAGCGGCATTGATGGCGCATGGCGTTATATCAACCGTCTGTGGCGTTTGGTGGATGAAGAACCTTTATTATCACGCGACTACTCTGCGCCAAGTGGCGCAACCGTGACTGCGTCAGATACGTTGCTACGCAAATCCATTCATAAAACCATCGCGGAAGTCACTGACCATCTGCAACGCTTTGCCTTCAATTCCGCCGTTGCCGCGTGCCGCAAGCTGACCAACGCGATGGAAGAATATGCCAGCAGCGCAGATGCCAATGGCACCGTCTATCGCGAGGCCGTGGAGGCCCTCACGCGGTTATTGTCCCCCATGCTGCCGCATATTGCTTCGGAGATGTGGGAAAAACTGGGTCACACAACTGCATTGGTGGATGAAGCATGGCCCACCCCCGACCCTGCATTATTGATTGATAACGAAGTGACGATTGCCGTACAGGTGAACGGGAAACTTCGTGCCACCATCACCCTGCCGCGCGATTGCGCCAAGGATAAGGCCGAGGAAATCGCCCTTTCGCAAGATGCGGTCAAACGGGCACTCAATGGCAATGCGCCGAAAAAAGTGATTATTGTGCCCAATAAAATCGTGAATGTTGTGGCGTAAAGTTTGAAACTGCATTTAAATATGCGGCATGACCCTTGCCGCGACCTTTTCCAAAGACCCGCGCCATGCGCAAATCGTAACCCTGTCACTGCTTATGGTGCTGGGCGCGGCTTGGCTCGATTTCGGGCCAGAGCCTTATCAGCTCTTCATTGCGCTATCCGCAACCTTGCTCACGCAATATGCGTGTTTCAGAATGTGGGGCATTTCCAATATGGATTTTCGCAGCCCGTTTATCACAGGGCTTGGCATCACGCTGCTGCTGCGCAGCGATGCGTTGTGGATGTATGCGCTGGCGGGTTTCCTTGCCATCGCGTCCAAATTTCTTATTCGCGTGAATAATAAACACATGTTCAATCCGGCGAACTTTGCCATCGCCCTGCTGCTGCTTGCCCTGCCCGATATGGTGTGGGTCGCGCCGGGGCAATGGGGCGCAACTGGCTGGCTGGGCATTCTGGTGTTATGCGCGGGCATGATGGTGATTACTGGCGCGCGGCGTATTGATACGACGCTGATGTTCTTTGCATGTTTTGGCGGGCTTTTGCTCGCTCGTGCGCTGTATCTGGGTGACCCGTTAGAAATTCCGCTGCACCAGATGGAAAGCGTATCCTTGCTGATTTTTGCCTTCTTCATGATTTCCGATCCGGTCAGCACGCCAAGCCGGTTGCCGATGCGGTTTCTGTTTGTGCTGCTGGTGTCGCTGTTAGCGTTTTATTTACAGTTCAAACTGCAAATTCGCCCTGGGCTTATCCTCGCGCTGTTTTTTATCTCGCCCCTTACCCCGCTCCTTGATCTCATGATGAAAGGTGCGAATTACTCTTGGAAGAAGGAACCAACCGCGTCATGAAAAAAACCCTCCTTGCCCTTCTGCTGCTCGCGCTTCTTTCCCCTGTATCCGCCCACGCCTTTTGCGGGTTTTATGTCGCCAAGGCCGACAGCAAATTATTCAACCAAGCATCAAAGGTGGTGCTGGCCTATAACAAGGGGCGCGCGGTCATCACTATGGCCAATGATTTTCAGGGCGATGCCAAAGATTTTGCGATCGTTATTCCCGTTCCAACCAGCATTGCGCGCGAACAAATTCACGTCACGAATAACGCGCTGATTGACCAGCTCGACAGCTATTCCGCGCCGCGTTTGGTCGAATATTTCGATGAAAATCCCTGCATGCACAAACGCTATGAAGGCATGATGATGAAAAGCGCGGCGCCCGCATCGGCCGCTGCCGACAGCGCCGCACGCGCCAAGGCCTTGGGCGTAAAAATTGAAGCGCAATATACCGTTGGTGAATACGACATCGCGATTTTATCGGCGGAGCAAAGCTCGGGCCTGCAAACCTATTTGAACGAGAACGGCTATAAATTGCCCGCGGGCGCTGAACGCATTCTGGGCTCCTATATCCGCCAGCAAATGCGGTTCTTTGTTGCCAAGGTTAATCTCGATGAACAGGCCAAGCTTGGCTATTCATATCTTCGCCCGTTGCAGGTTGCATATAACTCCCCCAAATTCATGTTGCCCATTCGTCTTGGCACATTGAATGCGCCGCCGGTTGAAGATCTTTCCAATAAAAAACCGGGCGCAACGGTGCTCAATTCCCGCCCTGACCGCTCCACCCCGCAAGTCGCCAACGAAGCCATTTATAATGATGGTTCGCAAGATGTGATCTTGATGGTGCTGACGCGCAATGGCCGCGTCGAAGCCACCAATTACCGCAATGTCAAAATCGATAATGACAAAGACGTGCCCTTGTTCATCAAGGATGATTTTGCGCGTTTCTATCGTGATATGTTCCGCCGCCGCGCCAAGGCGGAAGGATCAGCAGTATTCCTTGAATACGCATGGGATATGGGCTGGTGCGATCCCTGCGCGGCTGACCCGCTGCGCCCTGACCAGCTGAAAGAACTGGGCGTGTTCTGGCTTGATGAACCCGCACAAGATACCAGCCAGATGCCCAACACCAACCCCAATGCCAATAACCTGATTGGCGGCTCGATGCTGCCCAATGGCATTGCGCCGCGCGGCCCGCAAATGGCGCGCGCGCCTGCGGGAATTATTGGCGGCGGCGGGGTCAACGCCTTCATCACACGCCTGCATGCCCGCTACAATGCGCAGACCTTCCCCGAAGATCTGATGTTGCAGGAAACATCGGACCGTGAAAATTTCCAGGGGCGCTTTATCTTGCGTCATCCATGGGATCCCGGCAAAAACCCATCGGCCGAAAATAACTGCGAAGAAGCCAAAATGTATCTGCAAAGCCTGCCCACACGTTATGCGCATGAAGCGGAAACGCTGGCACGGTTAACCGGCTGGTCGATTAACGACATCCGCGCGAAGATGGCGGCGAATGGCCAATCGGTTGATAACACCCCAACCCCTGTCGAAGGCAAGGAATGGTGGAAAGGCATGTGGGATAAGCAGGAGCAAAAGTAACCAAGCCAGATGGACAAGCGCATATGCCTCCTTTAATCTGAAGGCATGCGCATATTCATTATACTTCTTCTCCCGCTCCTGCTTTCCTCCTGCTACCGCCCGATTTACGGGGAACGCCCCTTTGGTGCAGAGGCAACCGCTCAGGAAAAGCGCCTTAACCGCATTTTTATCGCCAATATCGGCGACGAGCTGGGCCAGCAACTCCGCAACAATCTGATTGACCGCATGTATGGCGAAGGCCGCCCTGAAAAAACCGATGCGACGCTGCAAATCGGCCTTGCCACTACGCAGGAAGATCTGGGTTTGCAAAAAGACGCAACCACGCTTCGCAAAAAAATCACGTACATTGCCAACTATACCTTGACCGATAACGCGACGAATAAAAAACTTTATACCGGAACCTCGCGCACGTTTGTAAGCTACGATAAAATTGATGCGCAATATGGCGCCTTATCGTCACGTGAAAATTCGGCGCAGCGTGCGCTTCGCGAATTGTCCGACCTTATCGTCACGCAATTGCTCGCCTATTATGGCCAGAAAGAATTTTCGCCAACGCCCATGACGGAAGAACAGCTCAACCGCCCGCTCACCACCCCGCCTGCCACGCGGCCCGATGCGCTGACCAAGCCCGAACTGCAAGGGGGCAGCATCTTTAAATGAGTATCTTTAAATGAAGCTAACCGCCAACAAATCCGCTGGTTTTATTGAAAAGCCCGACATGGCGATGCGCGTGTTTTTAGTATACGGGCCGGATGCCGGTCTGGTGCGCGAACGCGCGCAAAAACTCTGCGCCAAATGCGTTCCCGATGTGAACGACCCGTTTTCGGTTTCGGAAATTTCGCCCTCGACGCTCGATGAAAATCCCTCGCGTCTGCACGATGAAATGTCATCCATTTCCATGATGGGCGGGCGGCGCTTGGTGCGCATGCGCGATGCGGGCGAAGCTTCCGCATTCAGCGCGATTGACCATCTGCTTTCCAATCTGCCATCGGGCGATAGCGTCTTGGTTTTGGAAGCAGGCGAGCTTGATAAACGCTCCAAACTGCGCAACCGAGTGGAAGATGATGCGAAAGCAATGGCCATTCCGTGCTATGCGGAGGAAGGCGCGGATTTAACCGCAACGATTTCAAGCATGATAAAGGCCGAAGGCTTCACCATCGACCGTGACGCGTTGGCAGCATTGGCCGCAGTCCTGCCGCCCGACCGTTCTGGCATCCGCATGGAGGTAGATAAGCTCATTTCCTATGCGTGGAAAGAAACCGATAAGAAGATTACGACTGAACATATTTCCGCCTGCATCACCGACGCCGCAGGGGAGGAAGTGGATGATGCGGTATGGGCCGCAGCCAGCGGCGATATTGCGAAGCTGGATGCGATGCTGGCCAAACTGCATGCCGAAGGCGTGCAACCCATCCAGTTTTTACGCGCCGCCACACGCCATCTGACCAAGATTTATGAAGGTTTGGGCAAAATGGAGGAAGAGCATATGGGCGCGATGGAAGCGGTGAAAACCATGCGCCCGCCCATTTTCTTCAAGCGCGAAGCACAAATGCAAAAACAACTCCGCACATGGACGCTGGGCAAAGTGATGGATGCGATGTGCGCATTATTGGAAGCGGAGATGAAAGTCAAAACCACCGGCATGCCGGCAGACCGCCTTGGCGAACGCGCGCTGTATAATGTGGCAAGGCTCGGGAAGTAGATAAGTACTTATATCAAGGATACGCACGTGCCTTACATGTATCGTTTCCGTTCAACGGAAAAATTATTGTCCCAACCTTTTCAAGAACTAGAAAACCAAGAAATATATTTTGCGTCTCCAGAAGAACTCAACGATCCGGTAGAAGGCTTCAAAAACCTTTTTTGGCATGGAGACGATATTGTCTGGAAAAACCTTATTAAGCATTATATTTTTTGCCTCACTCACATATGTAAAATATATTTCACTGTAGGAACAGACGTAGAGATTGCTTCCAACAAAATACCTGTTTTTGCGAATATTCCTGAGGAAAGCGACGAAATATTCAACGAAATCATCTTGCTATTTTTCGAGAGCTCAATAGCAGCAAGTTGGCCTAACTCTTTAGCATTAAGTAAAAATCCTATTAGTCGTTATGAGCTATCTACTTACTTGATGGGCATTCATGCATACGCGTTAAAAACTATTTTTACTATTTTAGTAAAGCATAAAATTATCAGCGATTGGCCGCCCTCAACTGATAAATTGCGTACCATGCAACCACAAGACATTGTTGGCCTGGGTATCAATCAATTAAAAAGCGACAGCGATTTCTGTCAATTAATCGAGCACTGGTACGCCTTTGATGATTTGATAAAATTTCACAATACGCAGGAAACTACAATTAACATCACTGCGCTAAACAATCGTCGATTTGTGTTTGGGCGTTACCCTTTTATTTACCTAACTGAATTAGAAAAAATTGTTCATGGAAACTGGTATACGGCAACATTTGCCGACAATCCACACAACGCATCAATGTGGGGACACTATGCAGATAGCCATAGGGGTGTTTGTTTAAGGTTTAAGACAAATTCACGCAACAGCCAGCCTACACTGACACTTTCTTGTGTCACTGGCACTGAAGTAAACAAAAAACGCTTTAGACATACATGGTCAGATACAGAACTAAACTTTCACCAAATAAAATATACAGAGTCATATCCAGAAATTAATTTCTTCAAATCATTGGGTGTTTTGCCGGGGTTAACAGTGTCGGGAACATGGTTATTTGACGATAAAAGAAAAAGTGCGCACGCACAAACATACTTTGATGAAGGAGATGATTGGAGAAAAGATTATTGGCGCACTAGAACATTGCTATTATCAACTAAACTAGCTGACTGGGCATATGAAAAAGAACATAGACTAATATTAATGCCACAAATGCTTGATTTAAGCGGGGTGTCGGAGCGTAAACTTAAATATCAATTTAATAGTCTTGAGGCTGTGATTTTCGGCTTAAGAACTACTGAGAAGGACAAGCTAGAAATTATAAAAATAATCGAGAAGAAATGCCAAAAAGAAAAACGGCAGGAATTCAAATTCTATCAAGCCTTTTACTCAGAAAAAAAAGGCATCATAGATACATTCGAAATCCCTGTCCGTTTTGATCTACTATAATTTATAGTTTTTACGTATTCATGCTATCAAAGAAATCATGGTTCGACTTGCTTGTCTTAAGCTTATCAACCAGGAATTCGATGCTATCGGATGTACCCATCGGCATAAGAATACGGCGCAGCACCCACATTTTGGTGAGGGTTGCCTTATCCACCAGCAATTCTTCCTTACGCGTTCCTGACTTCGAAATATCGATGGATGGGAAGGTGCGTTTATCCGCCAATTTACGATCCAGAACAATTTCGCTGTTACCCGTGCCTTTGAATTCTTCAAAGATCACTTCGTCCATACGGCTGCCGGTATCGATGAGGGCCGTTGAAATAATCGTCAACGAACCGCCTTCTTCAATATTACGCGCCGCACCGAAAAAGCGTTTGGGGCGTTGCAAGGCGTTGGCATCCACACCGCCGGTCAGCACTTTTCCTGATGATGGCACAACGGTGTTATAGGCACGCGCCAAACGCGTAATGCTATCCAGCAAGATAACCACATCGCGTTTTGCTTCGACCAGACGTTTGGCTTTTTCCAGCACCATTTCGGTCACCTGCACGTGGCGTGATGCGGGTTCATCAAATGTTGAAGAAATTACTTCGCCCTTTACGCTGCGCGACATATCGGTCACTTCTTCGGGGCGTTCATCGATGAGCAGCACGATAAGATAAACTTCTTTATGGTTTGCGGTAATCGCATGCGCGATGTTTTGCATCATCACGGTTTTACCGGTACGGGGCGGCGCCACAATCAATGCGCGCTGGCCCTTACCGAGTGGCGACACCAAATCGATAATGCGGGTTGTTAAATCCTTTGCCTTCGCATCGATGATTTCAAGGTTCAGCTTCTTCATCGGATAAAGCGGCGTTAAGTTATCAAAATTGATGCGGTGGCGGATTTTTTCCGGATCATCGAAGTTGATGGAATTCACCTTGAGCAGCGCAAAATAACGCTCCCCATCCTTGGGGGAACGAATTTGGCCTTCCACCGTATCGCCGGTTCTTAAACCAAATTTGCGAACCTGCGATGGGCTTACGTAAATATCATCGGGCCCGGGCAAATAATTGGATTCAGGGGAGCGCAAGAAGCCAAAGCCGTCCTGCAATACTTCCAAAACGCCGTCGCCCGCAATCGGCACATCTTTTTCGGCCAGCGATTTCAAAATCGCGAACATCATATCCTGCTTGCGCAGCGTGCCCGCATTTTCAATTTGCAATTCTTCGGCGATTTTCAGCAATTCACCGGCATTCTTGACCTTCAATTCCTTCAAATTCATCGGCTTGTCTTCGCCGTTATTGGCGCCAAAGGGCTCTGCTGCGCTTTCAACAACGGGCGCAGGCGCAGCAACCGCTTCTTCTGCGGGCGCGGCAGGCGCTGGTTTTTCAGCGAGCTTTACAGTGAGGCGTTCTTTTTTAACTGGGGGCTTTTCAGGAGTATCGGTCATGGTTTCTTATGGGTATGAGGGGGATGTGTTTTACGCCGCGCATTCCATATCCCAAAATTTTTCTGATTTTTCCTAAGCCACATTTCCGTGCAATAATGCAGAAGCGTGAGTTAGGCAGAACGGGATTTTCAAGAAGTGCTAAACGCCAAAATTGCGTATTTTTTGAGTGTTACGACCTATGGGTTAGGCCGCAAAAACAACCAAACGCTTTAAAACTTTACCCAGAATATCTAAACTTCCGGTTAACTGTCAAGGTAAATAAGACGCAAATTCGTGCCAACGCGATGGTTTGGCGACCTTCGACTACCATTCCGTTGTGTATTGGGGCGCGTTGGCATGGGCAATAAGCTCGGCATATTGCTCGGCGCGTGTTTTGCGGCGCGGTGGTTCAGCGGGGCGTTTGTTAATGACGCTGTTATCAAACCCAAAACCAAGCTGCATCAAATAAAAGCGCAACAGGTTGGTATTGTTGGGGATGATGAAACGCGCATCTGCATGCGCGCCATCATCAAAGCGCGGCACAATTGTGGTCTTTGAATTATGCGGATAGATGCGCGCAACAAGGTCCATATTGATATGGGCTTCTTCATGCCGCACCAGGTCAAGACGTTGTTCGAATACGCGGCCTGCCAATTCTTCATCCACATTATCGATGCGGCGCTGTTCGAGTTTTCCGGTTACATCGTCACGGTAGATCAATTCATAACTGCGGTAATGATGCGTGGAATGTTCGCCGTATAATTTATCGCCCACTTCGATCGTCTGGCGATCCACCAAAATTGCCGCAACGAGTAACGGGCTCTGCATAATCTCGCTGAAATCGGCGGAGCCTAGCTGGCGTTGCACGATACGGGGGCGAAGTTCGTTCCAATCATGCTCGGGGTTTTTTCTGAAATGCTTTAGGCGAACGACATCTGCCATGCTTGCTTCCTATTCATAAAAATGAAATGGCTGAATAACTCTAGCTCACAGTTTTGAAAGTAATTCGTGAATAAAGATTCCTTAAAACAACCCTTAAAACGGCTTTGTCGCCGCTAATATGATAATTGCAATCATCAATACCGTGGGCGCTTCGTTCATAATCCGCCAGAATTTGCTGCTGCGCTGGTTCTGGTCATTGGCAAAGCGCCGCACGCTGGCAGCATAAAATCCATGCACCGCGCTCATGATGAGCACGAGGCCGATTTTCACATGCATCCACCCCATTTGCAGATAAACGGGTTGCAATACCAATAAGGTGATGCCGAAAATGAAGGTCGCAATCATCGCGGGGTTGATGATGAATTTTAATAAACGGCGCTCCATCACCTTTAACGTCTCGGAAAGCTCCCCGCCCTTGGCGGCGCCCACGTGATACACAAATAAACGCGGCAAATACAGCATTCCTGCCATCCACGCGACCATGGCAATAATATGCAGCGCAATAATGAGGTTATAATAATTCATCATGGGGTATGCCTGTGGGCGTGGAAACTATGGTTAATCAAGGGCTGGAAAGTATTTAAGACGGGTGCGTTAACGCCCCATATTTGCGAGAATAGCGCGGAAAACAGCCACAGGCCAAGCGTGAAATTTTCGTATCTGAAAAAACTGAAACCGCGCAGCGGATTGATAACACGTCTTGCCGCGCTTCCCATGGCGGCGCTGCTTTCGCCCGCATTGCTATTCGCCATGGCGGCTACCTATATCACCATTGGGCGGCCCATTTTCATCACGCAGCCGCGCTATGGCAAAAACAAGCGCATCTTCACCATCTACAAAATACGCACCATGACCGATGAACGCGATGCGAATGGCCAATTATTGCCCGATGATGCGCGCCGCACAAAAATCGGTTCGCTTTTACGCGCCACCACTATCGATGAAATTCCGCAGCTTTTAAATGTGCTCAAAGGCGATATGGCGATTATCGGCCCGCGCCCGATGGAAGAAGATGTTAGCCATGTCCCCGGCTGGGATAAGCGCTATGAAGTTCTGCCGGGGCTAACCGGCCTTACGCAGGTGAATACCCGTCCCGATAATTTTTTAACGGATGAAGAAAAACGCGCGCTTGATCTTTTGTATGTACGCATGAAAAAGCGCGGTGGCTGGCCATTATTAAAACTGGATGCGCAGATATTGGCGCATACCATTTATGTGATGTTCACCGCCAACCATGCGCCCATGGGCGGTGCGGTACGTCCCAGAAATGGAAAAGGTAACGGAAAAAGCAACGGGAATGGTCACGCGCACCGCGACCCGGATCCTAAATAACTAAACGCATCTGCATTTTGTAAATTCGGCGGGGCAAGTTCTTTTCACAACCTCATCGCCGCGCACCAATCGCGCCAAGCCATCGATAAATGCGGGATGCGTTGCAACCGCCGGCACGCGCGCAAAAACCGGCACGCCGCATGATGCCGCCAATTCGCGGTATTGCTGTTCGATTTCATACAAGGTTTCGGAATGCTCGCTGACAAACGCGATGGGCACAATCAGCAATGGAACTTTTTCGCTGCCCGCAATTTCGATTTCCTTATCGGTATAAGGTTCGATCCATTTCAATGGCCCCACGCGGCTTTGGAAGGTGTTTTTCCAATCAAGCTGGGGGATGTTTAATGCAGCAACCACGGCCTTTGTTGTCTCAACCACCTGCCATTGGTAAGGGTCCCCCGCCTTGATATTCTTTTCCGGCAAGCCATGTGCGGAGAATAAAATGCGCGGCGCTTTACCGGATTTGTTTTTTACATCCTCGTAAATCGGTTTGATGAGGTCGGCATAGGCGTTCACAAACCCTGCCTGCACCGGATAGCAATTGATGCGTGAAACGGTGACGTCCGTGCCCGAGCGGTTGCGCGTCCCGTTATTCAAACGGCGCGCAGAGCGAATGGCAGAAAAATGTTTATCAAAGTCATCGAAAGATGATTGCGTGGTAGTGGTTGAATATTGCGGGTATAGCGGCAGATACACGATTTTATCCGGCGCATAGGCTGCGACTTCTTTTGCAACTTCTGCCGCCATCGGGTGCCAATAGCGCATTACGGTGAATACTTTGAAATCCGCACCAAGTTTTTCTTCAAGTGCTTTTGCCTGCGCCAGCGTATTGGGTACCAGCGGTGATCCGCCACCAATCGCCGAATAAATATGCTGCGCTTCCTTTTCGCGGTTTGAGGATATGAGGAGCGCCAGCGGATAACGCACGAACCACGGCGCGCCGATAATGGCTTTATCCTTGAATAAATTGAACAAAAACGGCTTTACGCTGTCCAGCTTATCGGGCCCGCCAAGGTTGAACAGAATGACCGCTGTTTTCATTATTTCTACGCCTATTTTTTATAGCCCTGCACAAATTCCACCAATGCTGCGACATTTTCCGGCGGTACTTGCGGCGTCAGGCCATGGCCCAAATTGAAAATGAACGGGCGTTGCATATCGCGCATCACCTGTTCGGCATGTTTGAGTAAAACATTTTTTTCGGCTTGCATCAACAGCGGGTCAAGATTTCCCTGAAGCGCGATTTGCGCTGGCAGGTTTTTTTGTGCCCAGGCAAGGTCCATGGATTGATCGAGCGAAAGGGCATTCACACCTGTTTGCTCTGCGTAGCGTAAAATTTTCGCGCCCGCCATGCGCGGAAAACCAATGATCGGAATTTCCGGAAATTCGGAACGGATATTGGCAACGATTTTTTTGGTGGGGTTGATGACCCAATCATCAAATAAGGGTGCGGGCACCAATCCCGACCAGCTATCGAATAGCTGCACAACTTCCGCGCCAGCCTTGATTTGCTCTTTCAAATAAAAGCTGGTGGCTGTGACTAACGCATCAATAACCGAGAGGAAAAAAGCGGGGTTTTGTTGGGCTTTTAAGCGGGCTTCGATGAATTCATCCTTGCCTTTTCCGCCCAGCATATAGCACGCAACCGTAAACGGCGAACCGGCAAAGCCGATCATGGTTACATGAGGCGGGAGGGCGGCTTTTGTGTTGCGCACAGTTTCATAAATCGGCGCAGTGCGCTTGAAAAAGCTTTCGGCTTCAAACGCGGCCAATCGGTTTGAAACATCGTGCTGTGAAGCGGTTTCAAGTTTTGGTCCTTCGTTTTCGATGAAATCAAGTTGGTAACCGAGGCCATAAGGAACTACCAGGATGTCAGAGAATAAAATCGCGCCATCAACACCAAAACGACGAACCGGTTGAAGCGTGACTTCGGCAGCCATTTCAGGATTGAAGCATAGGTTCATAAACGAACCTGCGCGACTACGCAAGTCACGATATTCGGGAAGATAGCGTCCAGCCTGACGCATGAGCCAAATCGGCGTATGCGCAGGCACTTCGTTTTTTAAGACGGATAAAATATTTTTATTCTTCTTCATTATTTTATTTTTAATAGAGGTAGATAGTAGATGGCTGTGAATAACGGTGATACAAGGTTTTCCACATTTTATCCAGCGTTCGATACCGGAAAACGCACGCAGGCAAGCCGATGTGTATAAACGTGTAAAAAACGAATAAAAATATGCGCCAATCCGCTAAAACCCTGCGGTTTGGAAGTGGATAAGTTGGAGGAAAACAAGGCCTTAAAAAAAGAAACCACGATGTCCGAAAACACTTTATAGTTTTTATGCGCAGACAGATAAAATGGCGGAGCGAAAACGGAACGCGATGTCAAAACTTTAGATGCGCGATAATTTTTTAGTTACGCGGAATCCCTGCACAGGCCGCGTGAGTAAAAATGTGAATAGAATGAAATCGAGATAAGCTAAGCAATCCGTCACAAAAAATCACAAACGCAAATCTAGTAAAAAAAAGTGAAAAATGTCTGAAGAAAAAAATCAAAAAGAAAAAAAAGTCTTTCATCTGCATCTGGTTTCGGATTCAACCGGCGAGACATTAAACCATGTTGCGCGCGCCTGCGTTGCGCAATTCGAGGATATGGAGGCCGATCAGCACATCTGGTCGCTGATCCGTCATGAGCGCCAGATGGATATGGTCTTGGAAGGTATTTCACAAAAGCCCGGCATTGTATTATTCACGGTCATTCACGAAGGCCCGCGCCGTAAATTGCTTGACCATTGCCGCACGTTGCAAATTCCCTGCATTCCCGTGCTGGAACCAGTGCTGGGCGCATTATCCGCATATCTTGGGGAAACCGCACGCAAGGAAGCAGGACGCCAACACACCCTCGATACCGATTATTACGCGCGCATTGAAGCGATGGAATTTGCATTGGCATGCGATGATGGCCAAGGACTGGATAAACTTTATAAAGCTGATGTCATTTTGCTGGGCGTGTCGCGCACATCGAAAACACCGACCTGCCTCTATCTTGCCAATCGCGGTATCTTTGCGGCGAATATTCCCCTGGTCAAAGATGTTGAACCGCCCGATGTGCTGCATGATTTATCCACGCCGCTGATTATTGGCCTGACGCGCGATGCCGGCAGTTTGATTGATATCCGCCGTAATCGTTTGCGCTTCCTGCATGAAACAGGCGAAACCGACTACATCAATGAAGATGCGGTGGAAGAAGAAGTATTGCAGGCGCGGCGCCTCTATTCCAAACGTGGCTGGCCGGTGATAGACGTGTCGCGTCGCTCGATTGAAGAAACATCCGCTGAAATTCTCATTCTGCTCAATAAAAAACGCCTGAAGGGATAATCCGATGACGCAGCAAAACAATCACCCAGGAACTCATGGGGCTCAGCAAGATAACCTTTGGCAGCGCGAGCTGTTTGTATTGGCATCCGGCAGCGCAACCCGCCGCGCCATGCTTAAAAACGCCGGCCTCGATTTCATTGCGGATGCATCGGATGTGGATGAAGACAGCATCAAGAAAATCTGCAAGGCCGAAGGCGCAAGCATTAGCGCAACCGCCGAAGCGCTTGCGCTCGCCAAGGCAAAAAAAATCAGCAGCGAACGCAAAGGCATGCTGGTATTGGGCTGCGACCAGATGCTGGAATGCGATGGTCATTGGTTTGATAAGGCCGGCGATGAAAACATTGCCCGTAAGCAGTTGAACCTGTTATCCGGCAAACCCCATCAGCTGATTTCCGCAGCCGTATTGCTGCGCGATGGCAAAGTGGTGTGGCAGAAAACCGAAATTGCCACATTGGTTATGCGCACCCTTTCACCTGAATTCATCAATGCCTATGTTGCGCAAATGGGTGAACGCTTACTGGGCAGCGTTGGCTGCTATGCGCTGGAAGGGCTTGGCAGCCAGCTTTTTGAAAAAGTGGAAGGCGATCATTTTGTGGTGCTGGGCTTGCCGCTACTGGCATTTTTGGAAAGCTTGCGCGAACAGGGTATTTTACTTCGTTAGTTAAAACCTTTTAAAATAAGCATTTTCTGGCTTTTAAGGGCTTTTTTGCATCTTTTGAGCATAATTCCCGCATGACGGGTGAGTTATTCAGACAGCGTGAAGCAAAGGTAATCAGGTATCATTCCTCGGTGCCGGAACACATCCGCGCGCAGTATCAGCAAATGTTTTCCGAAATGCCTCGGGATTTATATGCCGCCGTCATCACCCAATATGGAAGTCGTGGTGGTGAAATTGCGGTTGCTGAAAAAATCCGCATGCTAAACCCATCCTATAAACCGTTTTTTGTGGGTTATACGCGGCCCGATCCGCCAACAAGCCATGTGCAATTCACCGGTCGCAACGACAACATGGAAGTGCGCCCTTATAATGATTTGAAACGCAATCTCTATCACGAGATCGGGCATAATGTATTTAGCGATTATAATCCGCGAAACAGGAATTTCCGTGCTGAGTTTGCAGCTACTTATGCACGCGAGATTCAAAAACTGCAGGCGCTCGCTGTAATGAATGATCCGGGCCAAACGGATCCTTCCAAAATCAAACCTGTTGCCGATTATTTTATGCCGGGCGGAACATTTGACCGTGCTGGCGCAGCCAAAGAAGCATTTTGCGAGATTTTATCTTTTGCATCTAATGGCGGTATTCATTCCTTTAATCGTCCGGATGGAACACCAATTGATATCGAGCGCGATTTTCCTGAAACCACAAAATTGGTGCGTGAAGCCATGGCGGCTTATATTGCCAAACACGACCCGGCTGAAGCGCAGCGGATTGCCGATATCAACGAGCTTCTTAGGACCAATCCTGCTGAAGGCATGCGACAACTTTATCCGGATAAGGATTGCAAAGAACTCCCCAACGGCATGTTTAACTGCAAGCCTAAAACGCTTCCTGACCCCGCCGCCCCTTAAACCTGAAAATAGGACTTTTATTATCAGGCGTTCCGCGTTTAAACTTCGCGCCGCAGGATAATCGATGACTGAACCATATCAACACATAACCGGTAAGGCAAAAATTGCAGGCGTGATGGGGTTTCCCGTTGCGCATTCGCGCTCGCCCCTGCTGCATAATTACTGGCTACGCCGCTATCAGATTGATGGTGCCTATGTGCCCATGGCGGTTGATCCGCTCAGCTTGCCATCGGCGCTTCGTTCGCTAGCGCCGCTTGGCTTTGCAGGCTGCAATATCACTGTCCCGCATAAGGAAAACGCCATACAACTCGTGGACGTAGTGGATGAACTTGCCAAAAAAGTCGGCGCAATCAATACCGTGGTGGTCGGCGAAAAAGGAAGTTTGGCGGGCAGCAATACCGATGTCTATGGCTTTACCACCAATCTGGAAGGCGCGGGCAAGGCGTGGCAGAAAAAGAAACCTGCGCTTGTTGTGGGCGCGGGTGGCGCATCGCGCGCAGTGATTATTGCGTTATCTGAAAGCGGGTGCAGTGAAATCCGTTTAACAAACCGCACCAATGACCGCGCGATTATATTGGCAAAGGAAATGCAACCGTTTGTAAAAAAAATTACACCGGTGGCTTGGCAAGACCGTGATGATGCCATGAAAAATTGTGCGTTGCTGGTGAACACAACCACGCAGGGCATGCAGGGCCAGCCAGCGCTGGATGTTGATTTGCGCGCGCTCGATGATACCGCGCTCGTGACTGATTTGGTTTATACGCCGCTTCACACCCCGCTTTTGCTCGAAGCCAAACGCCGTGGTCATGCAATTATGGATGGCTTAGGCATGCTGTTGCACCAAGCGGTGCCGGGCTTTCATGCATGGTACGGCGTAAAGCCAGTGGTGGATGATACCGCGCGCTTGCTGCTGATGACCGATATTATGAACAGCAAAGCGCCTGAATAAGTTTTACTGCACCTTGATATGTTCGTGTGGCAGCGGCGTGCGACGCAACCGCAACGCTTCTTCCGGTGTTTGTGCAGCCGAACGCACCACGGTTACCAAATTCGGGTCGATGATGTCCTGCGCAAAATAGAATTTCATTCCAAAACTCATCGGCAATATCAATTCCGGAAATTGCGGCGCAATTTGAAAAATACGCGTGCGCGGAACTTCTGCCGCTAACCGCAACCATACGCGCTGCACATTGGTAATCAGCATCGCCATGTCGTTTAGAAACGCGCCGCAACTTTCGGGCCGGTTCTTGCGCTCGCGCAGATATTCCATCAGAAAGGCGCGCTTGGCACGCAAAAGGGTGTCAGGCTCCTGTCCTTCTTCAATCGCTTCACGGAGATCAATGTCCACCAGATTGGCAACTGCGCCCAGATATTCCGCCGGGCATTCCATCACATCCTGGATATCGATGCGGCTCAGTTCCTTGATCGCTTTGTCAAGCTTGCCGAACATCGGCGCTTTGGCAAGCAAGGCACGCGTCAGAATGTCTGCGGTGGGGGATGGCATGGCAAAAATCTTATGTCAAAAGGCGCGCTTTTTAAACGGTAAATAAATACATACTAATTCAACGCCGCTTTCATTTCCGCAAGGGGCAACGAAGGGGTGCCGCCGCGTTCTTCATGTCCTGCAAATGCGATGGTCAGCGTGTGGATCTGTACATCATCCAGCAAATGCGGGAAATGCTTTGGCATCACCAATTCGGGATGTGCCGCAACGATGGTGTGCAACAGCACCAGATTGTGTTGATCCGCCAATTTGCCAAGGAACATATGGAAGTTCTCGATCAAATTGGTCAGTGCCACGATGCCTTCGCCATATTCTTCGGCGTTGTATTTGCAATCCACCAATACTTGTTCCAACGCTTTACGGCGTTCTTCAGGGCCGCTGGCTTCACCGTCCTTGAACGGGTCGCAATAGCCGCGCAATTCATGCTCCATCACATCGGCAACCGCTTGCGCGTATTCCTTGGCGCAGAACACCGCGCCGGAAGGATTGATGGTGTTCAATTGGCGGATGACGCGCGCGCGGCTACGTTCATCGGTCAATTTGGCTTTTCGTACGGCTTCTAATATCTTTGCAATATGGTGACGCATTATAAATTTCCCTAGAATATGGTTTGATTATAAAGCGTTTTAAGGGTTAAAATAGTTTCATCAAAAGTGTCACGAACCACCATAAAATATGGGGAAACATGCGCATATTGGGCCTTACCGGTTCAATCGGAATGGGGAAAAGCACCGCATCGCAGATGTTAAGGCGGTTGCGCTTTCCCGTATTGTCATCCGATGATGTGGTCCATGCGTTGCTGGGCCCGGACGGAAAGGCCGTTACAGATGTCGCCAAACTTCACGGCGCATCCTATGACAAAAAAACAAATTCGATTGACCGCGCAAAACTTGGCGCAGCAGTGTTTGATGATCCGGCGCTTTTAAAAAAGCTTGAAGGCATTTTGCATCCGCTGGTTCAAGCAGAGCAAAACGCATTTTTAAAACGCTGCCGCGCCATGCGCAAAAAAATCGCGGTGCTGGATATTCCGCTGCTGTATGAAACCGGTGCAGAGCGGCGCGTTGACAAGGTGATGGTGGTTTCCGCGCCTGCCTTTATTCAACGCCAGCGCGTGATGGCGCGCAAAGGCATGAATGCGCAGAAATTAAAGGCCATTTTATCGCGTCAAATCCCCGATGCCAAAAAGCGTCACCGCGCGGATAGTGTTATTCCAACCGGTATTGGCAAGGCGGTAACCTTTGCGCGGTTAAAGGCATTTATTCGCATCATTAAGGCGGGTTGACCTCCTTTATTCAATGTGGTGATTTCATGGCTCATTTGAAAAGGTCACCCATGAAATATTTTGCCCGTATTCTTGCCTCCCTGTTGCTGCTGGGTGCAGCGCCT
Source organism: Alphaproteobacteria bacterium (assembly GCA_033762625.1). Classification (NCBI taxonomy): domain Bacteria; kingdom Pseudomonadati; phylum Pseudomonadota; class Alphaproteobacteria; species Alphaproteobacteria bacterium. The sequence goes on along the minus strand of JANRLI010000002.1, from coordinate 39,509 downwards.
GCCGTGGCAGGTGAATCTGTCAAAAGTCCTAATGTGGAGCAGGGGCTTTTGGAAATTGAACAAAAGGGCCGCTACCAATCCGATAGCGCGCTGCCCAAAGATCATCTCAAAGAATTCGAATACAATATCATCTATGGCGTTACCAACCACTGGAAGACCAAGCTGGAACTGGTGACGGATGATGACAAGAAGGGCGATCCCACCTATCGCCGCACGCGCTTTGAAAATGTGCTGCAACTGACCAAGGCCAAAAACGGCTTTTTTGCCGATACCGCGCTTTATAATGATTTCACTATCGCTGACCGTTCCGATAGCAGCCATGATGTAACCTTTGGCGTATTGGCGCGTAAAGACATTGCAGATTTTTCAAACACCGCAAACGTCTATGTGAAAAAAGATTTTGGCGATACTGCGCAGGCGGGCATCAACTTCATCTATCGCTGGCAAACCAAATATAATCTGATGCCGGCATTCCAGCCCGGCTTTGAAATTCTGGGTGATACCAAAAAGCAAAATGCATTCCGCGATGGCACGTTGGGCATAGGCCCTAGCGTTTTCGGCAATCTTGGGTTTGATGAACTCTTTGGCGCAGATAAAGCGCAAAAGCTGGGTTACGAGGTTGTTTATACTTTTGGCGCAACACCTGCAACAGCGGATGCTACGCTGAAATGGAAGCTTAAATACGCGATCCAGTTCTAGGGATTATAACTCGTTCTTCTTGTGCATACTCTGTTTAATGCTGCGCACAATTCGGCTGATGCGGCGCACCTTGCTGCTGGTCAGCCAATGCATGCGCGTGCTGGCTTTGCTGCGATACACCATTTTTGACTTGCGTTTGAATGCGCTACGCAGCGATTTGTTTTCATCCAGCCTGACGCAATAATCCCCGACATACGAAACCGCTGCTGCGGTAATTAATAATCCGCCTGCCTTCACCATCATGGGCGAGCCATACAGCATCCCGCCAGTGACCAGCGCAGCGCCCGCAACCAGCCAGCTGGTGCTGGCAGCAAGCAAGGTGTCGGAGCTGGCATGTTCAATACGCGCATGGGCGCAGAATTTTTGCCATTTTGCCGCCCAGCCCGGTTCGTTTTTGGCATGTATGAATGCGTTACGCATGGTCATTTTTGTCAGATAGGTTGTGTGCGCAAGATTCATCGCATTGCCAAGCGTAAATAAAATACCATATCCGATGCTTGCTGCATTCACCGCGCCCGTAATCACTTTTTCGGAAGCGGTGAACTGTCCATCACCCTTCATGAACGATAATAACTGGTCAAACCCGGTTCCGGTTGCGCCGGCTACAACAAAACAAACCCCCGCCACCGCATAACAATACAGGGTGCGTTTATAACTGTCGGAATGGCCTTCGCCAATTTCAGGCGCTGCGGGCGGAAGGGCTTTTCGCAATGCGACGTCAAACGCGGCTTTGCTAAGAAATGCGGGATACCGCATGTCTTCATCACCGCGGCGGCGCTTTAGATAATCAATCATTTCACGTGCGCGCAAAATACCGTAGGCGTGAATAAGATGCGGCACATTCCCGCCAACAAACAGCGCATTGTTCAAGCTGCCCACCAGGCTTGCAAGTCCTGCAATCACCAGAATGGTGGAATGGTTGGTGGCGCCCACATAGGTCAGCAATACATCGCAGCCCGCATAGGCGGCCGCCTGTCCTTTTTTGGGCGTGAGGATTTCCATCAGCGCATCGTTGAATTGATGCCGCAGATTTTTTGCCATATCGGCGGTGTTGGCGAAATGGAACTGGCCTTGCTCCGGGATGCGGTCAAGTTTGGGGTCGCTGGCAGGCGGAACAACCGGTTCGTCGTCAGGTTCGGCAGTCATTTAAATACGCGGCATTCAAATCAATAAAATAAACACGCAAAATATCACCGCGTGGTTCTAGCACGCGCGTGTCGAAAGTAAAAAACAGCAAAATAATCTAATGAATACAGGTGCTTTTTAAGCAGTGCCGGCGGTTTTTGCTTCATGCTGCAATTGCTGGTTATACAGCGCATTGAAATCAATTGGCTGCAACAGCAAAGGCGGGAAGCCGCCATCCCGTGTTGCATTGGCAATGATATTGCGTGCAAACGGGAATAACTGGCGGGCAACTTCCACCAGCAACAAATATTTAAGCGCATGATCTTCAAGCCCTGGTGGGGTGGAGATGATGCCGGCATAGGCAAGCTCGATTAAAAAGGCGTGCTTGTTTTCAACCGTTGCGCTTGCGCGTGTTTTAAGCGTCACTTCAAAGACGTTGAGTTCCAACGGGCGCGTTTCTGCCGAAACCTGCACATCAATCTTTGGCGGGTTGGGGCTGATGACATCGCCGGGATGCGCAGGACCTTCAAAGGATAAATCTTTGATGTATTGCGCATTGATGCTGAAGGAAATGGGTGCAGGTTCAGTGATCGCGGCCATGATGGGATTTTTCTTTAAAAAGAGGAAACGGGGTGATGCCTAGGTTTTAAGTGGCTTTAGCTAGGTTGGCAAGGGTTACCTTGCGCCCGAGCGGTTGTGATGCGTCAGCAGGGCAGGTTGCGCTTTAGCGCACAGGCATCGCTATCAAAAAATGGCACAGAGCGAATGGCGAAATTAAAGCCCTTCACGATGGTATATGCCCTTTTCATCAAGGCGTACAATTTGCGCATTTTCAGTGTCTTTACCGGAAAGGGTAAAAATGAAATACCAGTGGCTGACCACCAAGGTGGTGTGCGCATCAACCGCGCCCGTATAAAGCTTGGCAAACGCATTTACGCGCCGCGCAATATCGTCATCGCTTTCGTCGCTTGCGGGCCACCACTCATCCCTGCCCCCGCTATTGTTATCCGAGTGGGCATTTTCAACGCGCGTAAAGTCAACCGATGGCCATTTTTTTCTTAATTGCGAAAGCGGTGTCCCGATATCGCAGGTGAATAAGCGCCGTTCCCCCGCCAAAGGCTCTGCCATCATCTCCTTGATACCTAAATGCTTGGCGATAATATCAGCCGTTTGCAATGCCCGCGTGTAGGGACTGCAAATGATTTTGGTGATAGGCCTGCTCTTTAGATGTTTGGCTGCGCCAAGCGCTTGATCCGCGCCGCGCTTGGTAATGGGCGCATCGCGAATACCCGGATCTTGCAAGGTAGCGGAATAGACAACATTAAATTCGGACTGGCCGTGACGAACAAAATACATGAACTGGTCATAACAACATTCGAATAAAAAAGGGAGCGAAAATTCGCCCCCTTTTAAAATCAATTATACACTGGAACTATTATTGAGTTACAGGTGCGCCGGCTTCTGGTGCAGCCACATCAGCTTCGGATGCTGCTGGCGCTGCTTGGGAAGCAGATGTTTTTTTGGTGTGCTTCTTGCTGGCACGGTGATGCTTCTTTACGGCATGGTGGTGCTTCTTGGCGCTTACGTGGTGAATACCGGCGTTTGCTCCAGTTGGCGCTGTGCCTGGCGCAGCTGGCGCGGCAAATCCAGCAACAGGTGCGAGCAATGCGACAGCGAGCAAAGCGGTGGTTAACGTACGTGCAATTTTCATGTAAATGTCTCCTTAAGGGTTTCTCATCGTTGGGGTATTTTTTTAAGATCAGTCGTGAAGCTTATGGTTCCTCAAGGCTGGGTCAATATTAAAGTAATCAGAAAATGTGGCTGAACTGTGATATCTGTGGGTGATTTGCATTTCACCTTTGCATACTTGCGCGAGCGTGCTGCCCCCGCTATTTTAAAACCTCATCTTTATTAAAGGTTGTTCCTTGGAAACCCTGATTTACGCAGTCATCGCAGGCATTTTGATTTACCGGCTCTACACCATTCTTGGTCAGCGCGACGGGAATGAAAGCAACCGCCCGTCATGGCGCGCGGGTAATCCCTTTGCGCAAAAACCCACCCCTCCGTCTGGCGAGAAACCAGCCCAACCGCAAGCCAGCAAGGATGATTTGCTGGCCTTGCCGCTGGCGACGCAAAAAGTTATTGGTCTGCAACCACCCGTTCCCGGCCAGCCCTTTGCCGCAGAGCCCGCGCAGGAATCTTTGGCCGGCGCACTTTTTTCTATTCAGCGCGCCGATCCCAGCTTTGATGAGCGCAGCTTTTTAAAAGGTGCGCGGCTTGCCTTTGAAATTATCGTGCGCGCCTTTGCGGCCGGTGAACGCGGGACCTTGAAGAACCTGCTCACGCCCAAACTGTATGTAGCGTTTGAAAACGCGATTTCAGCGCGCGAATTGCAGGGCGAGCGCTGGGAAATGAAAACCGTCATCATCCGCGATATGGATTTGATTGGCGCCGCGATGGATGGAAGCTATGCGCTCATTACCGTGCAATGCGTCAGCGACCAATCAAAAATGGTCTATGACAAGAACGGGACGCTGCTCAAGGATCCGGGGCGCGAACTTGAACGCCTGACCGATATCTGGACATTCAAACGCGATACCAAATCCACCAATCCCAACTGGCAACTTGCTGAAACCAAATCAGAATAGGAGCTGTTCATGACAACCCCTTCCCTTTCACCTGAATTGTTCTGGCTTACCCTAACGGCACTGATGACCGCGGCGATGTGGGTTCCCTATATTGCGCGGCTTATCATCCAGCTTGGTCCGGTTCAGGCATTCACGGACCGGTTTGGCGATACCGTATTAAGCGCACATTGGGCGCAGCGCGCGAAACGCGCACATTACAACGCGGTTGAAAATCTGGTGGTATTTGCAACGCTGGTGCTGATTGTGAATTTTTCCGGCTTTGGCAATTCAACCTCTGCACTTGCCTGCCAAATCTATTTCTATGCGCGCGCGGCGCATTACGTGCTTTATACCCTTGGCGTTCCTTTTCTTCGCACGCTTTCCTTCATCGTCGGTGTGGCATGCCAGTTCACGCTTGGCGGAATTCTGCTCGGCTACATCCACTAGAACGTGGCGACAGATTTCAGGAAATTTCTAAAAAAAGTTTCTTGGAATGATGTTCCGCATGTGCCCGAGGCGGGGTTGATCCCGTACCGCGTTGTTGATGAACATGGCGCAACAAAAGGCCTGTTTACCGGATATTTTGAACCCTTGCTGCGCGGCAGCCGCACCAAAAAACACCCCTATATCCACGCGGTGTACAGAGCACCATCTGTCACGCCCAAGGTAACACGACGTGATGTTGCCAATGGCGCCCTCGATGGACAAAACCTTGAACTGTTGTACACGGATGATGCGGTGGATTTATTTTTTGCGCATGTGCAAGGCAGCGCTGCTGTGCTGCTGCATGATGAGGACTGCGACCGCAGTCCCGCGAGCTTATGCGAGCGAAGCCTTGCGGCGTCTGAGCATATAGTTCGCATAGGGTTTGCCGCCAAATCGGGCCACCCCTATACCGCGATTGGCAAGACGTTGAAGGATATGGGCGCCTTTCAAACATCATCTGGGCCATTGCCCATCACCATGCAATCGATCAAGGCTTGGCTGCGCGCCAACCCCGAACAACAAGTGGACGTGTTTTGTTCCAATGCGTCCTTCATCTTCTTTAAGATGATTGATGGAGCTGGCCCGATTGGCGCAAGCGGCGAAGTGTTAACACCCGAAGCCAGCCTTGCGATTGATGACAGCACCTGGCCCTATGGGCTTGATGTCATTGTGGCTACCACTCATCCAATTGAACAAAACAAGCCTTTTATTCGCAAATTACGCACAGCCGATAAGGGTTCGGCCATTCGTGGCACCATTCGCGGAGATATTTATTTTGGCTCTGGCGATGCCGCTGGAGCGCTCGCTGGCGCGATGAATGCGCAAGGCGAAATGTGGGTATTGTTACCTGATTAAGACTTAATCAGGTAACCAAAGACCGCGCCAGAAGATAATCCTGCGGTCTCGCCCGCTAATGCGGGCGGACAACACTGTGCACCATCTTAACCCCTTTATTATTAACATATTTTTTGGGCTAAAACGGAATGTTCCGCTTGACCGCTAAGCGATACGCCGCCAAATTCAGTTTCTATTTTTTATTCAGAAAATCCGCTTCAAACACGTTACTCTAAGGCCCCCACTCACGAGGAAATCATGCCCATCCTGCCAAAAAAATTATTACTCAAATCCGTTTCTATTTTAGCGCTTTCATTTTTCACCCCCTTTATTTTTAGTGCGCCTGTTCTCGCACAAAATTATTCGGCATCGAATATCGACCCTTATGGCTATGGCACTGTTCCATTGCCACCGCCACAACCCCAATCCATGATGATGCCATCGTTTCAAGCGCAACAAGGTTATGCGCCGCTCAATCAATATTCGGGCCAATATGGTTCACAATATGGTTCACAAGGCGCCGTTAGCTATGGCCAAGCAACGCCGCATCCAGTAACAACCGCGCAATACGGTGTTGTTCCAACCTATCTTCCTGCAACACGCATCTCATCCTATGGCACAACTACGCCGCAAGCATCCAGCGTGGGCTATGTTGTAAATGGCGGCCAAGCAGGCGCGCAGCCACAACCCTATGGTGCCGCACCAAACGCACAACAAACCCCATATTCACAATCTATGACCGCACCTGCAGGTTCGGGCTATGTGCAAACCCAAGCTTACGCGTACGGTGGTCAAGCGCCAACAGCAAGCGCACCGAATTATTCTGCGGGCTATCAAGCACCATCGGTTAGCGTGCAACCTCCAAGCTACCAGCCGCCATCCATGACCACGCCGGCTGTAACCGCACAAGTTCCAGTTACAACTTATCCAAGCCCGACCTATTCAGCGCCAGCCGGCAGCATCACGGCGTCGCCGACCTATGACGGCACTTCGTCCACCCAGTCATCCTATCAGGTGGCATCGAACGCGCCTGTGTCCGCGCCATCCTACACTGCGCCAAATTACGGCTATCAATCGCCAGCGGATGCACAGCCGCAATATGCGCAAGTACCCGTTGGACAAGACGCTGCGCAGCAGTCACAGGCGCAAGCCTATACCTATGCCTCGCAGCAACCCGCACAAGGTTATGCACCGCAAGGCTATACAACCCAGACGCAAATCTATTCGCCGTCCACAGCATTTGCTGTTCAGCAAGACAGCTATCCGCAACCAACAGCATCGGCTGCGTCAACGCGGTCCGGCGATGCATCCATGGCGTTTGATCCAACCACCAGCAGCCCATGGTATCTCGCCATTCGCTCTGGCCTTACCATTCCGCAAGGCACCAGTTTCAATTTCGGTGGAAGCAAAGTGGAACAGGAATTTGAAACCGGTTGGCAGCTTGGCACCGCCGCAGGTTACGAGTTCAAATCATTCAATAGCTGGCTTGCGCCGCGCGCTGAAATCGAGCTGACCTATGATCAGGCCTTGGTTGACAGCCATAAAATTGGTGCAACCAAATTCACCGACCCTGCTGCATATGGGTTTGTGCGCAGCCTTGATTTAATGGCCAATGGTTATCTTGATTTCCGCGCTAACCGCTATCTCTCGCCCTACCTTGGCGGCGGTATCGGTTTGGGCTACAGCGATTTTGATCGCCTTGGTACCGGCCCAACCGGCGTGGTGATGGATGATAATGATGTCGGCTTTGTATGGCAGATGATGGCAGGGCTCGGTATCAACCTTTCCAACAGCTCAATGGTTGATTTCGGTTACCGTTATCAGCAGAACACCGGTTTGACCCTGAAAGCAGGCGATGGAACCTCTACAACAACCGATTTAAGCAAGCACGTCATCATGATTGGCTTCCGCAATAATCTTTAATCGCGGATGCAGGTGAACTAATCTAAGCCCCGGTAGCAATACCGGGGTTTTTTATTAGGGCAGGGCCGGTTGCACCAACTTCGTCCGAGCGGTTGCGCCGCTTGTTTTAACAAGAAGGCGCAGAGCGAATGACGAATAAGAGCGCAGAGGGTTCGCCCAAAACATGTGAAACTTATGAAAAAGAAATCGTATTTAACGGATGAAGACCGCGCGTTGTGGAAGCATGCGACGTCAGTGATCGAGCCGCACAAGAAAACCGAAAAGCATCAGAAAAAACGCCAACACAAAGCGGACGCAGAGCCGGAATTGCCACCTTCCACCAAATCATCACACGAAGCGTTCAAGAAAAAGTGGCACGCGATAGCCCATACGCCCATTGCAAAACCCGCAGTTAAAAAAGCACCACACGAATTACCCGCTATTGCGGCCGATGTATTTTCAAACATCAAACACAAGAAACGCACCATCGATGCACGGCTGGACCTGCACGGACTAACGCAGGATACGGCATATCGCAAAGCCATCGCCTTCATCGCGCAAAGTGTTGCGCGCGGTTTAAAAACTGTTCTGATTATTACGGGAAAAGGCAGTGCTTCGAATAGCGAAGGTGTATTGCAGAAGAACTTATCACGATGGCTTGCTGCACATGCGGCAAGCGCACAGCATATTTCAGGCATAGCGCCCGCGCCGCGCGAATTAGGCGGTGCGGGTGCGTTTATTATCACCCTAAAGAAGCGTTAGTTGATATCGTCAAAGGTGCGGTACCGCGGTGTTGGCTTTGGCGGTAATCGGGATGGACGGCGCGGCCCAAGATTTGGCGAAGCGGCATTATTCATATGCGGCTCGAAGGCTTCGCCATCCGTAGCATCGGGTGTACGGGATTGGGTTAGTTCCACCATTTCATCGGCGATGCGCGCGGCGACATCTGCGGGAACGTCTTGAATAACAACGGGTTTTCTTGCCATTTATGCCTCTTTTTAAATATGTCCCGCTCCTTATAAGTGCCCAAGCCATTAATGAATAGAGGGCTTATTACTTTCATTTTTTCCCTTTCTGCTTGGGTTAAACACTTCTCCCTTTTTAGTTTCGTGCCTTACGGTTACGCTTTTCATACCGTCCTAAACCCAATTCGCTATTGAGTAATAAAGGGGAGCTTGTAATGCCGCATCGTACGAAGATTAATGGCGCAGCTGTTTCAACAGACGGCATCATGCTTATCCGGCCTTACAACGAATTTTCATTTTTCGACACCAGTAAAATTCCATATACCGCACAAGCGATTGTGCATGTCCGTGATGTCGGGCAAATCCCCGCCAGACGCAGCGTAAAAGAATTAGCCGCCGCGCTCGAATTTGTAACCTTTACGGCGCGTGAAGGCATGGTGGCGGTGAACCCTGCTTATGCGCATTACACCATCACGGCAGTTGAAGCTGAAGAACGGTCGCATCCAGAGCAACAAACCAAAATCGCATGGAAGATAAATGGCCGGGAGCGTTTTGTGCTTGTAAACCAACCGGTTGCCGAAGTTTTGGCGGCCTTGCCCAAAGCGGCTAATCACCAATTCAAATCAACGGTTATTGTGGCGGGCCGCCCGCATCTGGTGCGCGATATTAAACCCACAGAACCCGGCACAGACGTAGCTTAATCTCATCCATAAAATTCAAACTAAATCCGCACCATCATTAACGTCGCTGTAATCATAATTTTCTATGATGCACCCATATTCCATTTTATTTATCGGGTGCTTTCATGGCTGTAGATGCTTTTATAACGAATTTTAGCGGTATGACCGAACGGGTTGCTGCAAAACCAGCTAAAGTTGAGCCAATGATCCAGACTGCCGAACTTGATTTCAAGAATGGTTGGGCATCTGATTTGGCGACACGTCAATTATTCAATGTGAATGGTTATGCAACCCTTGGCGGTAAAACCGTTACCCATGGCGCCGCCGGATTTGATACGCGCACAGGCGCATATGGCATTAGGCCGATTTACATGCCGGGCACACGCTAAGAAATCAATCAGTTGTTTTTCGCGGCCTATTCCTTAGGTGGAATTGAAAGGCGTTTCAGCACGTCTTCCAACTGGTCCAGCGTCTGATATTCAATCAGCAATTTGCCGCCATCCCCCTTTTGGGTGAGCGCGACTTTAAGCCCGAGCCATGAGGATACTTCACGCTCCAGTGCTTTAATATCGGCGCTGTCATTGCTGGTAATGGTGCGCGCGGCTTGGCCACGTTGTACCGCGCTGCCTTTGCGTGCCGTTTTCGGCAGTTGCAGTTGCGGTTTACGCTTGCCGCCCTCGCCCGCCGCTATGCCTTTTTCATCATGGCTGGTCTTGGCAAGGTTTTCGGTCTGGCGCACCGATAATCCGCTTTGCACCACTTCATTGGCTAGTGCCAGCGGGTTTTTCGCCGAAAGCAATGCGCGCGCATGGCTTGCGGTCAGTGTTTTATGATCGCGCATCAATTGCTTTACTGCATCAGGCAATTGCAGCAAGCGAAGCGTGTTGGCGATATAGGTACGTGATTTACCCAGCGCCGTACCAATCTCTTCCTGGCTGTGGCCGAATTCGGATGTCAACCGCTGGAAGGTTTCTGCTTCTTCCATCGGCGTTAAATCATCGCGCTGCATGTTTTCAATCAGCGCGAATTCCAGCGCATCGCGGTCTTTGATGTCGCGGATAATTACCGGCACTTCATGCAATTGCGCTTGCTGCGATGCGCGCCAGCGGCGTTCACCGGCCACGATTTCATAGGCATTCGATTTATCAGGATGCGGGCGCACCAAAATGGGTTGCAAAATGCCCTTTTCCTTGATGCTCGCGGTTAAATCATCCAGTGCAGCCTTGTCAAAAATCTTACGCGGCTGTTTGGCGTTGGGGTAAATCTGGGTAACGGGCAATGTACGCGGATTGCCGGTTTGGTCAGGTGCGGTTGGATCTTCATCGGCAAAAATCGCTGATAGACCCTTGCCTAAACGCGCTGGCTTGGCGGGATTGTTCTGTTGGGAAATGGGGGCGTTCATCGTGTTGTTTCCTTGGGGGTTCCGCAATGGATTTGTCATGGTCTATCTTTTTAAAAAAAGCTCGTTAAAAAACTTAGGCGACGCGTTGTTCGTGACTTGATTTCTTTTGTGCCAGCATGGCGCGGTCGCGCAGCAACACTTCACGCGCAAGGTGCATATAGGCTTGGCTGCCGGGGCATTTCAAATCATACACCAGAACCGGTTTGCCGTGCGAAGGCGCTTCGGATACACGCACATTGCGCGGAATAACCGTTTCAAAAACCTTCTCGCCGAAAAATTCGCGCACATCATGTTCAACCGTGGCCGAAAGCCCGTTGCGCTTGTCATACATGGTCAGTACCACGCCTTCGATTTCCAGATCAGGATTAAATGCCTGCTTTACGCGTTCAATGGTGCGCACCAATTGCGATACACCTTCCAATGCATAAAACTCGCATTGCAAAGGCACCAGCACGTCATCGGCTGCAACGAGTGCGTTAAGCGTGAGCATGTTAAGTGACGGCGGGCAATCAATCAGTACAAAATCATAGGTATCACGCGCTTCTTCCAACCCGTTGCGCAATCGGTATTCACGCTGTTCAGCAGAAACCAATTCGATTTCCGCGCCAGCAAGCGCGGTGGAGGATGTAACGATAGATAAATTCGGAATGATGGTTGCTTGTGCAACTTCACTCACCCGCGCTTCGGCAGCGAGCAATTCATACGTACCCATGCCGCGCTTGGAGCGCATAATGCCAAAACCGGTTGATGCGTTGCCTTGGGGGTCGGCATCCACGACCAGTACTTTTTTGCCAACCGCAGCAAGGGCCGTTGCAAGATTGACCGCGGTTGTGGTTTTACCAACGCCGCCTTTTTGATTTGCTAATGCGATAATGCGACAGTTCGGAAAAGTCTCAACCAAAGCGCGCCCCCTTTATGCTGCCTAAAAACGCAGCATAATCTGCGCTAAGGCGATATTCGTTTCAATTCCGTAAGCCTGATTATATAGGCTTCATTGTCGGTCACGCTTTCCATTTTGCGCACCGCCATTGTCCAATCTTTTTGCGCTTTTACGAGTTCAGCGTCAAGGTTTTTCCCCTTTAAAAACAAGCAATGTGTGGATGGTTTACGGATATGTTCCGACATTTCCAGCAGCTCGGAAAGATCAGCCAAAGCCCTGCTGGTAATCACATCAAATTTAAGGGTCACGTCCTTGATATCGAGGTTCAGCAAGTTAATCTTGGTTTTGGTTTCAGCGGCGATGGTACGAAGAAACGCGGCTTTCCTTACATCCCTTTCAATCAGGGTCACGTTGGGTGCTCCCATAATCGCCAGCACCATACCGGGAAAGCCGGCGCCGCTGCCCATATCGGCAAGGGTTGTGTTTTGATCACCTGAATGGCGGTAAACAGGGTAAAGCTGAGCGCTATCCATGAAATGGCGCTGCCATGCTTCATCAAGGGTGCTTGCTGAAACCAAATTAATCTTCGGGTTCCATTCCAATAATTTCGCATGATAATGGCGCAGCTTCCCCATGACCTCTGCGGATACTTCGGTCGCTGTTAAGAAATCATCTTCGGTGAAAAAGCCAGCCATTTCGTGACGTTAATTTAAAACTGTTAAAACCGATTTAGGGGAATTGGTTAAGCGTTACCAATGAAGTAACTGGGCGCTAAAAAATTAAGAAAATCAACGAGATTTTTTCTTTTTGTTTCTTCGCCGGAATGCTAAGAGGGGGCAGATTTTTTATTTATTTTCCAGCGCGAGGCCTTCTTTATGACGACCCCAGCAACCGAGCTCAAGCATGTTCCAATTCATTGGGGTGCATCAACCGCGCAGGAACGCGGCCCGCTGATTATCCGCGATGGCAATGGCTATGCGCGCAATGTGATTGGAAATTTCCCGGGCCCTTACGGTATTTTTTACGAGATTGCGCGCGCCAAAGGCGAGATTACCGATTTGCATGATCCAACGCCTGCCCTATTGCGCTCCACCTTTGTGCCATTACCGCGCCCGTTAAGTGAAGCTGCGCAGGCCGCCAAGGAAGGCGCTGGCACCTTTGATCCAACCAAGCTTGCGACGCTTGATCCATTCGGTTTCCGCCCGCATGAATACTTTGGCGATCTGATGAATGACGGCGCGCAAATCAAACCAATGATTTCCGCAACGCCGGATGAAGCCCATATTGAAGGCATCGAACGCGAAGTAAAAGCCGGAACCATGCAGCCCGACGGTGTTGTCGTGCGCCAAGACCAGAACGGCGATGTCTATGTGCAAACCACGCAGGTTTCAACGAATGCCGTATGGCATTTGCCCAGCGTTGCCAAGTTGTTCGAGATGAGCGAAGACACGCTGCGCGAAGCATTATTCAAAGGCACCAATAATCCTGATTTCATCAACCGCCGGGATTTGGAAGTTTATTTGCCAACCTATGAAGGCATCAATTTTCAGGTGATCGGTGATATCCGCCGCTTGTCCAATCCGGAAACCGTGATTGGTCTGCGCATCCATGATGCATGCGACAATTCCGATATCCATGACTCGTCACGCTGCACCTGCAAGGCCTATATGGATTTTGCAAAAGAAGAAGGCGTGCGTTTGGCGCGTGCGGGCGGCGTGTTCATTTTGGCGCAGCGCCGCTTTGAAGGCCGCGCGCTTGGCGCCGTTGTTAAAAAAGGCGTTTATGCGTCGCGTGAGTCCCAGCAATTGCCGGACACGGCCGAATTTTATTTCCAGCACACGCATGATTATGTGGGCGGCGAAGATGTGCGCTTGCATAAAATTCTGGGCGAAACCGCGCAGCTTTTTGGTTTGAAGCACATCCATTTCCTCTATTCCATGAACGGCGCGAAGTTTGCCAATATCGCTGGCAAAGACACCACCGTTGGCGTGCGCGTATCCTTGCCGCCTGACCGCGTGCCGCCCAGAGCCTGGCAGGAAATGGTCGGCAAAGTCACCGATGATAATTACTATGCCGGCGCTTATAACTACGTTCAGGCCGCCAAGGAAGCAGGTTTTGTGCCCGGTGTGACCTTAAGCGATTTATACGCCGGTGTGCCGACATTGAAACCCAATGATGATGACATCAAGCTCAAATATTGCGCGATATCGGGCGTCGATGATGCTGTGCGCATCCGCGATCTCAGCAAACTTGCCAAGCGTTTCCCGTTCATGGAAGTGGGCATTTTATGGTATCCCGAACATGCAGGGGAATCCCGCTATCCAACGCGCGAATGGATCAACCGCTTTGTCAAAGATTATAAGGGCCAGCATGCGGCCATTCATTTATGTGGTTCGGCGCTGGCTGATTTTGCAGCGGGCGATGCCGATACCGTCAAACTGGCAACCCAATTCAAGCGTGTGCAACTTAATCTGCGCTTTGAACATGCGGGTGATCACATCAACCCAAGCGATTTGGTTGAACAGATAAAAAAATATCCCAACACCGAATTTGTTATTCAGTACGGGCAAGACCAGAAGGCATTACTGGCCTTGTTCACGGATGTTGAAAATGTATCGGTATTCCACGATGTCTCGGCTGGTGCTGGCAAGGTTGCGCGTGAATATCTTCCGCCGGTGGAAGGACGCTTTACGGGGTATGCCGGTGGCTTGGGTCCGCATAATTTAGCCGAAGAAATAAAACGTATTCAAAAAATTGCGCCCGGCCACACCACATGGGTTGATGCGGAAACCAATTTGCGCAGCGAAAACGACGTGTTTGATATTTCAAAAGCATCGCAGTTTTTGGCGGTTGCCGAAACCTTTGTAGCGATTGAAAACCGGATATCGCCGGAACACCGCGCAGCGCAGCCAAGGGTTACACGAAATCCGTAGAGGTTAATAAAACCCCTATGGAAAAGATGCGCGACGCGGAGATTTTTTGCTTTTCGTTCCCATATTGGAATGATAGATATGTGCTTGCTAACACTAACTAATTGCCTGAACGTATTATGAAAAGCTCCAACGCTGCCTTGGCTGAGCGTGCGCACGAACCCGTGCCTATCAAACACGTCATCATTGTCAAAACCACCACGCCATTCAAACCCGTCACCTATGAAGCGATTGCGCGTTATTGGAATGTACCGCTGCATTTCATCGCCCTTACTGATGTGATGGATGGGTTTGTGGTCGCCGATGAAGATACCGGCGATAGGGTTGAAAACGCCGAACAGAAAATGGTCGATCATGAAAAGGTCGTCGCTGCGCTAAACGATCCAAAATCCGCGCTGCGCAAAGTGCTGCGTCAACGTCTCGCCGCCTTTGGCATCAAGGATAAGAACGTGACTTACCACATGGCGGTGGAGGATGCGACCATCACCGCCGAGCTTGCCGAATGGCAAATTTTGCATGACAGCCTTGCGCCATTCGTGCCGGAAGCGTTGTTGCATGGCATCGCCAATAACGGCACGCAGGCAGGGCCAGCAGCAGAAACCGCTGCGGTACTTGCGAATGTGACGCTTGAAACCTTGATGGATGAATTACGCATCGCCGCCCAGCAGCTTGGCAAAAAAATTCCGCCCAAGATAACTTCGATCATCACCTTCATTTTGAATAGCGCGAAGGATGACCCCTTGGAACCGCGCCGCGTCTTTGAAGGTCAGTCATCCTACCGCGCGCATATGCCGCTGGGTCTTGATGTTGCAATCAAGCGCCCTGATATCCTGATGGATGAAGTGGAAGATTACCTTGCGGATGTGGAGCGCCCCGACCAGCCGCAAAGCGCGAATTACCTGAACTGGATGTTAAATGTCAGCCCGCGCAGCAAAATCGTGCGCGAACTCGCGGCATTTCTGGGCGCGGCAGCGCCCGAAGCCGATGTGCGAATCGTGTGGACGGCTTCGGCGCAAAACACCTTTATCCGCCGCATCGAACCCTTGCAGGATCCGGTGATTTATTCATTTGGTAAAACCGATGAACGTATTGGCCGCTTCAAGATTTTATCAAGCGGTGTCAATAAAACCGATGATACATCCCTGACCATCGAGCCGTTGCTCGAAAACGCCGATGCGTTGATTTTCCAAGGGCTAAAAGGCCTGTCGGTGAAGCAAAAAACCATGCGCCTGCTGCATTTCTTCGCAGCCCTGGTGGACAGGCAAACGCGTTCACGTTCGCGGCATTGCCCGATTATTGTGGTTGATGATGGCACGATGACGAATGTGATTGCGTTCTGCGCGAAGTTGTACCGCAGCGGCTTTGTCAAAAACTTTCTCAATCGTCCCCTCTTCCGCGGCATCGATACGGTGATTTCCGATAAGGATGTCGCACATTTTTCCGACAGCTATGTCGATGTCATTAAATCGAATACAGGCAAGCAGCTCAGCACCCAGCAAATCCGCACCGCCATCAATCAAATTCTTGAATTCCGTTTTTCGTATTACGAACCCTTTGTGTCGGCTGAAATTCAGCCCACCCAAGCGCGCATTGGCGGCGCCGAGATTAATCCCGATGATGTGACGGTCAGCTTTTACACCTCCGCCAGCAACGACAATAAATACATCATGGATGCCAATCAGGCCTATGGCGCATTTCTGGCGGAGAACCAGTTTGCAGCGGCCTATGGCGGCGGCGATTTGCACGCCATGGGCGCATTCGCCAAAGGCTACCGCGATAAAAAAGGCCACCACATTACCTGCGTTTCAACTTTTGATTTGCTACGCAATGAAACATCCAAGGGCCGCGTGCCCGTGGGCATGCATCGCTGGGAAGTGTACCCCGATATCACGCAGCGCCGGAATTCACTTTATCATTTGGCGGATATCGAAGTTGTAGCGTGGGGCGGGTATGGCACGATTGAAGAAGAATTGAATGGCGCGGCATGGCGCGCCATCAAACCCGAAACCGCAATCAATAAATACAAAATTTTTTATGCGCCCGGCATTCACCGCGATGATTACAGCGATAACATCAACATGGATTTGATGCGCGAAGTGTATGGCAGCGCCTTTGTGGATGCCATGCTGGACGATCATAAAGCGCATATCGATAAAGGGGTTGTGCTGGCAACCACCCTTGATGAACTTAAAGCGCTTACCCTAGAATTGAAAGACCGCGTGCTTGATTATCGCGCAGCGCATGGTGTCCGGCCACCGGCCGATGCGCGGCGCATTGCCAAACGCGGGAGGGCGCCTACATGACCCGCACAGAACAAATCAATGAAATTCTAACGCTGCTTGCCGATGCCAAGGAAGAGATCACGCGCCGCCTGGCGCCGCATGCGGAGGCCGTGCCAAACATCAAAATGCCGGATAAGGCCGAAGACCCGCAGCCCGATGAAGCAACGCTAACACTGTATGGCACAACCATGATGGCCTATATCGGTGAAGTGGAAGTTGTGCGCGAAGCGATGGATCCAACGCTCACCGCAATCGCTGGAAAAATTTCTGCACTGGGCGGTAAGGGCTGGGACAAGGATGACGATATCGTGCAGGCATGGATGGCGCTGGCGCATGTGGTGCAAACCCTGCGGCATAATCCGGCCAAAGGCCCGGGCGCGCTTTATGTCAATCCGGATAATCAGATGATTAGCTATGCGGCGGCGAATTTCTGGTTAAAGGAAATGCAGCCCTCGGAAAAATTGCAGCGCAAGCATTTGACCTACACGAAAGGCCGCGCGGCATTCAACATATGCGCCGAGCCCGCAGCAATCGCCAAAGCCGTTGGCCACGCTGAGCTGGCAACACATTTTACTCTGCGCAGCAAAGCCAGCATCAAGAAACGCGCGCATGCGGGCCGCGATGAATTGCGCAATAAGGATTTTATTTCGCCGCATAAGATGGCGCAGCGCCGCATCAGATTCCTTGACCGCGTTTCACGCAAAGCGGCCAACAGCAAATTATTCCATGAAAGCATCCTCATCACCACCGCTGACCCGTGCTATTCCTGCACGCAGGCGGTGATTGATGTGGGCGTTGCGGTGGTGATTAGCGATAAATTGCACCGCCATGAAATGAAGCCGAAGCGCTTGACGGAAATGGAGCAGGCGCATCGCACGCTCCATGCGCATGGCGTCAAGCATCGTCATATCGTTTATCGCCACAATATTTAGGGCATCCCCTGTTTTCTAAGTATCTTAACTAATACTTAACCAAATTTTAGCACTTAGCCCTGTACGGTTTTGTGTATATTTTAAATAGAATAATTCAGTTGGGAGGAAGCGCATGACGATCCCGCTTATTGTTGATACGACCGAGGATTTTGAAAAGCGTCTATGGCGCGCGGCCACCATCGGCATGATTGAAAAGCTGGAAGCTGCAGCAAAGGAAGCGCTTACCAAAAATGATCGTGAGACTCATCAGCGTATGCAAGCTGAAGCAGAGGAGTTACGGCAACAATACCTCAACACCAAAGATGATGCTGGCAATGGAATACGACCCCAGCGCGGCTTGGATGGGCAAGTCATTCACGGCACGTTGTCCAATAGAGTGCTTGCGCCACTCGACACCAAGCGAATAGAAAAAGAATGGGCGGCTCTGGGTGCTGAACGGATATTCAGCACAGACAACGCGATGGTTTTTGATTGCGGACAGCGCGGCAAAGTTCTGATCACGCAGACCAATATATTTGTCAAAGGCCAATTAATAAAAGATCTGACCGTAAAGCTTTTGGCCACGAGGCACATACAGCTTCACTGGGAAGGCAATCCATATTATTTCCTTAGTTCCAGTCCGAATAATGCGCAGGCTAAATTCGAGGAAGCTGTTGCCACCGAAATTCTCGGCGGCAAGGTTTTGAATTGCCATATTCCACCCTCCCGCCGCATGGAAGCTGAAGCACTAAAGGCGCAGATGCACCAAATTCTTGATGATATTTATGCGGGTCGTGTTCCAACACGTCCTGATCCGCTCGCAGCAAAAATGGATCCAGCTATTATCGCTGCATCGAAAAAAACTGGGGCACAGGCTTCCGGTGCGGCGCTTGGCTAATCTGCACCGAAAAACCGTGCCCGATCTTGGCTATGTAGTGCTGAGGTGAAAGCTTTTCAAGCCGGCATCGTTTGACAATTTGACAATCTATTGCGCAGCCGCTGGCGAAGCCTTTGGCGGACAGACGGGGCCTTGCCATTGGCCTTTGGCTTGCAAGGCATTGGCCGCATCTTGCCCTTCGGGTTTTGCAATTCTGTCCGCGTCAATCTGATACGTAGGGATAGTCGCAATCCGCGTATGATCTTGGCCTATAAAATTCCGGTATGCAGGGTTGGCTTTGTTGGCGAAATAGGCTTGCTGGGTTTGCTGGTTGGAATGAATGTTCAGGCTTGCCGCGCGCGCTGCAAGGATCGTTGCAAGTCCATTTGGATGCGAGAGATGCGCCGCGCCGATAATAACAACGCTTTTATCATTACCTGCGGTGGCGGTGATATGTGCCGCCAGCTGGTCATCATGCATACCCCGCTCACGCAGCCGCGCAGTTTCTTTGAATCTGTCGCGGTAATCCTCAGCCGTCATGGTTCTATTATCAGGGGGGCGAAGATCTTTGTCTTTAAATTGGTCGGTATAGCATCGGTATGCATCATCACGTACCCCGCCTGCGGCGCTTCCTGTTTTCGTCGGGTCCTTATCGCTGTCATGGTCATAGTAATGCAATTGTATGCCGTTGATATGGGCATGACCGGTCAGGCGAAGCATATCCCGGTAGCCTTTTTCAGTGGGTGTTTCAGGGCCTTGTACACCTGTTGATTGACGCATTCTTGCGATTTCTTCATTTACTTTTTGTTCAACCTGCGCGGGGGTAGTCATGCCTTCGAATAAACGCTTATCCATCTCCAGCATTTCCTGATAATTTCTGGGCGTTTCCAGAAAGAGATGTTTGACCCCGGCCTGTTTGAGTGTTTCTATAAATTGGGGCGAGTGAAAGAACCCACTGATCCGCTCACTGGAGTGGTGGGTATCGCCAAGCAGGATGAATTGCGGCCCGCCTCGTATGAAACTTTGAAGGTTTTGCAAAGCCTATCTCATTGTTGATAATCCTCAATATACAAGCGGCGCTTTAATATTTGCAGAAAGCACGAATATTTTAAGGCCATTTTGAAAATTATTATGTAAAACAATGACTTATCAAAAATGTTTCACGTGAAACACATACAATAGTATGTATTGACCTGTTTCAAAACAACCAAGGGTTGTTTTTTTTAGGCTGCCTTTTTGGTACGCTTTACATAGCGCAAAAGGGAGATAATTGCAGCAGGCGTAATCCCCGGAATGCGTGCTGCTGCGCCAAGGGTGGCGGGTTTTACGGTCTTGAGTTTCTGGCGGATTTCGGCCGACAGGCTGCCCACTTCGTCAATGTTCAGATCCGCTGGCAGCGCCAGCGCTTCGTCACGAAGGAAGGCTTTGATGTCGGCTTCTTGGCGTTCCATATATCCGGCGTATTTGCCATCGATCTCCACTTGCTCGGCAATTTCGGGGGAAAGCTTTTTTAATTCCGGCCATAGCTGGCAAAGCTGGGCGAATTCCACCCCGCTGGATAACAGGTCATAGGCGTTACGGCGCACACCGTCTTGGTTCACATTCAACCCCATCTTCGCCAGCTCATGCGGGGTGGCGGTTAGGCCTTTCGCCAGCTCGCGGGCTTCTTCTAACCGGGAAGCCTTCTGCGTGAACGCCTTGGAACGCTCCTCCCCGATGCAGCCGATTTGCATCCCCAAAGCGGTAAGGCGCTGGTCGGCATTATCCGCCCGCAAGCTTAGGCGGTATTCGGCGCGGCTAGTGAACATCCGGTAGGGCTCATTCGTCCCGCGGGTAATCAGATCATCGATCATCACCCCGATATAGGCCTGACTGCGGTCGAGAATGACGGGGGCTGACCCGCTGGTTTTCATGGCGGCATTTAGCCCTGCCACAACCCCCTGCGCTGCCGCTTCTTCATAGCCGGTTGTGCCGTTGATTTGCCCCGCGAGGAAAAGGCCTGGAACGCGTTTTGTTTCAAGGGTTTGCTTCAATTCGCGCGGGTCCACAAAGTCATATTCAATTGCATAGCCATAGCGGATAAAGCGCACATGTTTAAGCCCGCGAATAGCCCGTACAAAAGCATCTTGAACATCGATAGGAAGAGAAGTTGAAATACCATTCGGGTAAATGGTGTCGTCATCCAAGCCTTCCGGCTCGAGGAAAATCTGGTGGCGTTCCTTTTCGGCAAAACGCACGACCTTATCTTCAATCGACGGGCAATAACGCGGGCCGGTTCCCTGTATCTGGCCGGAATACATCGGCGCACGGTGGATGTTATCGGTGATAATCTTATGCGCTTCAAGAGAGGTATAGGTAATCCCGCAGGCGATTTGCCGGTTCGCGGTTTTGGTGGTTAGCGTGCTGAAATAATAGGGGGTATCATCGGCGGGCTGCATTTCCAGACCGGCCCAATCAATTGTCTTGCTGTCCAGCCGTGCAGGCGTTCCGGTTTTAAGGCGGCCCAAGGGAAAGCCAAAGCGTTCAAGGGTGTTGGAGAGACCCATCGATGGCGCTTCCCCCACCCGCCCCGCCGGGGTCTTGGTTTCCCCCTGATGGATGAGGCCGCGAAGGAAAGTACCCGTTGTTAGAACAACGGCGCCGCAGGCGATTTCGGTGCCATCTGCTGTTACAACTGCCCTTATATTTCCGGCATCATCCAGCAGCATATCTTCAATTGCGTAGGGTAAAATGGTCAGGTTTTCCTGCGCATTCAGCGCGGCCTGCATATGCTGGCGGTAAAGCTTGCGGTCGGCTTGCGCACGTGGGCCTCTAACGGCGGGGCCCTTGGAGCGGTTCAATAACCGGAATTGAATGGAGGCGGCATCGGCAACGCGCCCCATCACCCCATCCAGCGCATCAATTTCCCGAACCAGATGACCCTTGCCCAAACCGCCAATGGCGGGGTTGCAGGACATCTCCCCGATGGTATCGACCTTGTGGGTGGCGAGCAGGGTTTTAGCACCTGCGCGCGCAGCCGCAGCCGCGGCATCACAGCCCGCATGACCACCGCCCACTACGACGACATCGAATTTAAGTGCGCTTTTCATTGTGAGCGGAACATATATTTTTTAACACTATGAAACAAGGAAAACTGCATCCATCGGTCATCCCCGCGAAGGCGGGGATCCACGCATGAAAAAAAGAAACAAGTTCGTGGATGCCCACCTGCGTGGGCATGACAAAAACAAGAGGATTTTTGAAATTATATTTTATAACAATGACTTATCAAAAATGTTTCACGTGAAACACATGCTATAGTATGTATTGATGCTTAATGAAACAACCAAAAGTTGAAAATTGGTTTTAAAAAATTATTTTCTTAAATCTTGTGCAGAAAAAGGCGCACTAATAAATTACATAAAACCTCTTTATTGAAAATCCAAATGCCCACAGATGTTCATGCAAAACGTAAGGAGCTCACCTTCGCACAAGCTGAAGGCGTGGATGAATTACCACGACAGCTGAGAAGAGATGAAATATCTCCTGAGCTACGAGCAATGTTATGGCTGCTAATTCACACTGACTTACAACAAGGTAAATATTTTTCCCGTTTTGATAATAACTTTCACTTAAGCGCAAAGTGGGAAAAACTTTTGCATCGTAAACATATATTTGTGGATCATAAAATGGTCGATGAATTTATAAGCGACCCTAGTGTTTTAATTTCTAAGGTCAAAAAAATTATAAATAGCGGCGACTATGTAGAGGTGTATGGATTTTTACAATGGGTGCTAAGAGAAAACAAAGAAGCTATTGATATTGAAAAAGTAAAATTGATATTAAAAAGAACTCATGCTGCCTACCGCTTAATTGAGGACCCACCGACTTTCATACCAATTAGCTCTGAAGAAGAAGTTGGTGCTATAAATCAAGCGTTTCTAGATTTAAGAGCACAAGAATTTGATGGCGCTCGCACGCATTTACGCACAGCTGCACAAAATCTTACATCTGGTGGTTATGCTGATAGTATTCGGGAAAGCATACATGCAGTGGAATCGGTGGCGCGTTTACTGGGTGGCACAAATTCATTAGGTGGCGCGCTTCAGAAACTCAAATCTAAAAAAGCGGTTCACCCAGCTTTAGAAAAAGGCTTCGGGGCGCTGTATGGTTTTACATCCGATGAAAAGGGTATTCGCCATCCTTTGCTGGATGATGCTACATCTGCGGTTGATGAAACCGACGCAATTTTTATGATTGGTGCTTGCGCCTCGTTTGTTTCTTATTTGATAAATCGTACGCGCGATACAAAATAAAACTTACCCTCGCGGTGCCACTAACCTGCTCCATGCGCTGCGTGCGGCAATTCTTTGCCGCAGGATAAACCGTTTGGGGAAGGATTCAAATTGGGCGGGTTCATGCAAATCCAGCTTGCCGTGCAGCATCATGCCGAAGGCCGCAAATAAGCGGCGGCTGTGAGGGTTCGTTTCCACATCTTTTTCAGGATGGTTTTGCACCCCGATAAAATTGGTGTGTTTGATGTGAATGGCTTCAATTGTGTCATCGGGCGCATGCGCCATGACGGTGATGTGGCTTTCAGGCGGAATGGATGCTTCATCAATCGCGCGCCAATGCACCGAATTGATAACCGTTTTTCCGGGCATTTTAAATCGTGCGGTGGTGCGGGCGGTAAGCTCTGCTGCGCCCTTGCGCCCGAATACTTCGCCTGCCGTTGGTTGCAAGACATGCAGCACCGTATGACTTCTTATTTTGATGCCATGCGCGGGCTGATAGGCCTTATCATCATTGATGTCTTTGGGGCCGTGATCATCAATTTTTTTCAGCTTGGCGCCAAAAGCCACCGCCATTTGTTGCATGCCAAGACAAATGCCAAGGACAGGTGTTTTGGCCGGCGCCTGTTGCACGATGCCGAGGCTTAGATAATCCCGCGCGGCGTCATGCACGCTTTTATCAAATTCAGGTTTTTCGCCGTATAATTCGGGCATTACATTCGGGCGCCCACCCGAAAGCACAAAGCCATCATAGCGTTCGAATAATTCGGAGAAATCGCAGCCCGTCGGGTTGGTTTTGTAATTCCGCAAGGCAAGCTCAAACGGAAATTCATCGAGCACTTCTTGCGTGGGGCGGATGATATCGACCGCGACATTGGAATATTGGCGCAGCGCATCCACGTAACTGTCAACGCGCCATTTTTGATGGGCCGTTGTAACCACAAGCAAGACACGCTTGACGTTTGCATCGGGGATTTTGGAGGGCGGAAAAGGGTCGAAGCGTTTATCGCGTTCAATAAAATCAGATAACATCAGGTCCAAAGCAATTCATTATGATTAAAAAAACAACCCCATAAGACTAAAATCCGGCGGATTGCAAGTAAAGCACTTTAGTTTGCGGGTGCGAGAATGGCAGGCCACCGATGGTTTTTAGTTTCGAACATTTGGGATAGATTGCCTTGATGAGTGATAGCGCCACCGACAAACAACAACCGCAGCAACAAGCCGCATCGCATGCCCGAATGATTGGCCAAGGCATCAGAAGCGATATTTCTGAATTATCGCCGCTGGGCAGTTTTATTGAACGGATGTTTGGCGAAGCTGTTTACCGCAAAGATATGGCGCGTTTGCTTGGCATATCCGAAAAATATCTTAGCAACATCTTGAATAACATTTCACATCCTAGTCAACCTTGGTTGATCGAGATGGGCTGGGAAGCAATTTTATCGAACACATCCGGCTGGAAAGCAGACCCCGCATCCGCAAAAAAAGAATTTAATAAATTATTAGATGCTTCGCCATTACAGGCGAGCCATGAACAAAAACCGCCAGTGACAGGCACGATGGGCGAGATCTTCGATATCGTCTATCCCGGCTTAAAACGCTTGGAGCAAGCAGCCGCATTGGGCATTCCTTTGGATCGGCATGCCATGGCCGGCTTTGCCAACGGCAATAAAATGTCGCAAGAAAAAATGGCACTTTCATACATACGTGGCAGTTTGCAGCGCGATTGCGCGGGCCGCATCGATGAGCATACAGGTCATGATCTGTGGGATGTCGTTGCGCCAAAATATGATGCAATTGCCCATGCAAAAATTACCACGCGCATCGCCAGCACCAATACCGGTACCATCAAACAATGGCGCGCTGCTGTCGGCGAAGTGTTTCGGCGTGTTCGCGCCTATGCTGCGCCGCTGGATAAGGCCGAGGTGTTTTTTGAAACATTTGATAATGCGCAAACGCCGATATTTGCCAATGGCCATTACGATATGAGCGGCGGGTATTACAAGGCGATGGAAGAAGGCCGTGGCTTTGATGAAAACGGTTATCTGACCCCCAACGGCGTGATGACCAGCAAGGACTACCAGAAAACCCGCGCGTTATATCTGCGCGTGGCAACACAAATGGTTGCACGTTATCTGGGTGATGCGCAAAATTCCGAACAGGCGGCATTGCGCGATGCGCTGGAAAATGTTTTTCCAGAACTGGCGCTCGCCCGCCGCAATGCTGCAAAACCTGCTGCGCAATTCGGATAATCGTGATTAGCGTGAAAGGGCCTGCGCGATGTCATTCAACAGCGCGGGGCCTTTATAGACAAGCCCCGTATAAAGCTGGATAGCATTTGCGCCCGAATGCATCAGGCGGCGCGCATCTTCCCCGCTTTGCACACCGCCCACGCCGATAACCGGCATGGATGCGGGAACAAGGTTGCGGATTTGTGCAACCATCCAGCAGGAAATTTCCAACAATTGCTTTCCGGAATAGCCGCCAACTTCTTTTCCGTCATGGGTTGGCCATTGCGGTTTTTCGTTTAGCAAATTACTGATTCCAAACGGCACGGTGTTGGTGGCAATAAACCCATCTATTCCGGCGGCCAAGGCTGCCTTGACCATGCGTTCGACGGAGGCCTGTTCACGGGTTGGGCCAAGCTTGAGCAGCACGGGAATGCGCCCTGCCCCTTGCTTGGTTTTTTTAATTTGCGCGGCGGCATTATCTTCGATGCAGTGATCATCACGTTGATCATTACTGTGACCCGCAACATTAGGGCAGGATGCATTCAGCGTGATGTAATCGACATAAGGTGCAACGGCCTCTGCCAGTTGTTTGAATTCATCCAGTATATTATCGGGTGATGCGATGCTGGCACCCACACATAGATGTTTGCGTGAAGGGTGATGTTGAAACGCGCGAAGATTTTCAACAAATGGCACTAGCCCTTTGCCCGGTAAACCCAGCCAGTTTATGAGCGCGTTATCTGCCATTCGCTCTGCGTCTGCCGCTGACGCGGGTGACGCAACTGCTTGGGCGGTTTTTATTCGCCATAAGCGCGGTTGCGGATTACCGCTGCGCGGATGCAGCGTGACGGTGCCAGCTTCGACAATGCCAAAGCCCATTTTCGACCAGCCGGCAAGCGCGGCTGCTTCCTTATCTGCTCCTGCGGATAGACCGATTGGATTGCGGATGGTTTTGCCGAATAAGGACAGGTGTAAGTCGGACGTGTTTTGAAGTTCAGGCGCGAGGTCCAGTTTTAATGCTTGAATGGTCACTGCATGTGCGGCTTCAGGGGGCAGCAAACGCAATAATTCCATCAGCATTGCACACTCCAGTTCAGCGTACAGCTGCTGGCTGGCGATGGAAGCATGCCGATTGGTAACGGCGTAATGGTACCAAGCTCTGTTTTCAGTACATGGATTTCCGATGGCTGTTTAGTAAGGGTGAAGGTTTCTGAAGGCACAGGCAGGTTATAAAACCGCACGCCATTGGTGCACAGGAAATGAATAAAGGCTTCCTGCCCTGCCAGGGTGGATAAATCGGCGCCTGCTTGTTCAAATGCCTGCGCGTAAAGTTGCGGGGCAATCCCGCCCGTATAACAGCCCGCCGCGCAGCCACACGGCGTTGCTTTCACGCTATGCGGCGCACTGTCGGTGCCGGCAAAGAATTTGGTGTTTACAGGGTCAAGCACCGCCTGACACAGGGCCTGACGATCTTCTTCGAATTTTACAATCGGCATGCAATAGAGGTGATATTTCAACCCCTGCATCATATGCCCAAGGTTATATAACAGATGCTGCGGCGTGATGGTGGCAACCACATTCGGCCCGCGTCCATGCACGAAATCGGCAGCAACTTTGGTGGTGATGTGTTCGCATACCACCTTCAAATTGGGATAGGTTGCGCATAGCAAATGCATTTTTTCTTCATAAAACGCTTCTTCGGCGTTGCTGGCGCGGCCAAAATACGCCTCGCCCTCCAGATCATGCATTTCGCCGTGAAGGCACAGCACCACGCCATGTTCTTCCAGCGCGGCGATGACACCGTTCTGGATAAAATGGTTCAGCGACATGGCTTTTTCCGAATTGGTCGTGCCATGCGGCGGGTAGTATTTTACGGCGCGCAGCAATCCCGTTTGCGCGCCAGCGGCAATCATCTGCGGTGTTGTTGCCGCCGATAAATACAGTGGCACGATGATGTCGGAAAAGGCATGGCCACCGGCCGCGTTCAATTGCGAGACGTATTCTTCAATCGATAAATCAGCGCCCGCATCGCTTTTCAAAACCTTGGCAACGGGCGGTTTGGTGTTGGGCATCGCCAGAATGCCCGCGCAGCCCATTTTCAAATGCTGTTCAATCAGCGGTGCAAGCAACGCCCCCTGACGCATATGCGTATGCAAATCATACCATTTGGGGAGTGTGAATGAAGTACCAGCCATAAGACCCATTGAATAGACTGGCTTTTTCTATCACATAACCTTGGGATGTAAAAGATATTAACCACGTAAAACACTTTTAGTTTCGTGTGCCCAATATCATAATAACTTCATAATACTAGATAAACGAATTTCTAACGGAGATAGATATGGGCATTGCTTCAGCTTGGAAGGATTTGCGCGCTGGTGTTGCGGATGGCAGGGAATTTTCGGAGACACCAGGCTATCCCACGATGATTGTCCCACGTGACATTCAAAACGCCCAAGGATTGCGATTAGCATGGAAGTTGTTTGGCGCCGTTGCTTTCAACCGAGTAAAAACGGTATGGTCAACTCCACGCCCACCGGAATACCAAGGGTCCAGCCTTGCTTATAAAGCAGGCTATTTCCTTGGTGGCGGCGGTTAGTTTTTCTTAGCCTGCCCGCGTCTTAACTTCTTAAATTCATATATCGATTTCAAACCAGCAGTGCCCAGATTGCCGGCAGCGCAGATTTTTTGACTTTTTGTATAGAGCTGTTATTGAATAGTGGCTTATCCGATATCCCCCTCCTTCATAAGGAATTGCCATGATTAACAAGCTGCTTGCCGGACTTATTTTGATTGTGCTGATTTTTGTGGGCATCGCGCTGACCAAGCCCGATGAGATGAAGGTATCACGCAGCGCCGTAATCAATGCGCCGGTTGCAAAGATTTTCCCGCACATCAACGATTTGCATAAGTGGGATGCGTGGAGCCCATGGGCAAAACTTGACCCGACCGCTACCCCAACTTTTTCCGGCGCAACGCAGGGCAATGGCGCGGTGATGGCATGGACCAGCGAAAAGCCGGAAGTGGGCACTGGCAAAATGACCATTACCGAAAGTGTGACCAATCAACGCATCGTATTCTTGCTGGAGTTTGAAAAACCGATGCAGGGTACCAATACCGCTATCTTTACCTTCAAGCCAGAAGGCAAAGGCACCAACGTGACCTGGTCGATGTCAGGCAAGATGGGCCTTATCCAGAAGATGATGAGCATCGTCATGGATTGCGAAAAAATGGTTGGCGGGATGTTTGAAGAAGGCCTGAAAAACCTGAAAGAAGTCGTAGAAAAGTAAGTACCTGGGCAGTCGCGGTTGCGCCGTAAGGCGCAGAGCAGTCGCCCCAAATATAGTTACTTCCCGATGCAGAATTCTCTAAAAATAATGTCGAGAATATCATCGACATCAACAGCGCCCGTGATGCGCGCAAGCGCGCGCGTAGCAAGGCGAATATCCTCACCCGCTAATTCCGGCGGCTTGCCCGATTGAACTGCCGCAATCGCGCGTTGCAGATGCTGCTGGCAATGGGTGAGCGCTTCGCGGTGGCGTTCGCGGGTGAGCGGCGCGGCAGGCTGTTCATCCAGCATGTGTTTTAAGCGTGCCGCAATTGCATCCAGCAATTCGGCAATGCCCTTGCCCGATTGCGCGGAGATGTAAAATGCATTTGGAAGGTTAGTATTATTCGCGACATCAATTTTATTAATGACCGCAAAGCTTTTATCACCCAGCAATTTCAAACTGGGTTCATCGGGCGCGGTGCCCGCATCAAACAATACGATATTCAAATCGGCTTCATCGGCGCGTTTCAGTGCGCGTTTGATGCCTTCGCTTTCAATTTCATCAGCTGTATCGCGCAGGCCCGCGGTATCCGCCAAAATAACGGGGTATCCCGCAACGTCCAAATGCACTTCGATGATATCACGCGTGGTACCCGCACGCGCCGATACAATCGCCGCATCGCGCTGCGCCAGCGCATTAATCAGGCTGGATTTACCGGCATTGGGCGCGCCAAGCACGGCTATGGAAAACCCATCACGCAAGCGCTCGCCCCTACGGTTATCCGCAAGATGCGCTGCGATTTCAGCCGATAATTCATTCAAATTTTGCAAGCGCTGCCGGGTGATTTCGGGCGG
This sequence comes from Alphaproteobacteria bacterium, assembly GCA_033762625.1. Lineage (NCBI taxonomy): Bacteria > Pseudomonadati > Pseudomonadota > Alphaproteobacteria > Alphaproteobacteria bacterium. Next base: position 10,278 of record JANRLI010000002.1, on the reverse strand, counting down.
CAAATCTTCATCCGGAAAATCGATATCCGCTTCAAGATGCGCAAGAATGCGTAATAGTTTTTCGCGCCAGCTTTGCGTAAGCTGCGACAACGCGCCGCCCATTTGTTTGAGCGCCTGCACGCGCTGAATTTGCGTTTCCGCATCAATGATGTCGGCAATGCCTTCGGCTTGCGTTAAATCCAGCTTGCCGTTTTCAAAAGCGCGGCGCGTGAATTCACCTGCTTCTGCCAGACGGCAGCCAAGGCTGCTTAACGTCGATTGAACTGCCGTGATAATCGTGCGCCCGCCATGCACGTGAAACTCGGCAACGTCTTCGCCGGTAAAGCTGTTTGGCGCAGCAAAATAAAGCACCAATGCATCATCCAGATGTTCCCCGTTTTGGGTGTTGAGCTTTAGAAAATAGGCATGACGCGGTTTTGGATGTTGCACATTCGCCATCGCACCGATTGCAAATTTTGCATTCGCGCCCGATACGCGAAACACCGCCACCCCTGCCCGCCCCGCAGCCGATGAAAGTGCATAGATGGTGTCAGCGCTGCTCATTTTATTTGGAAGGAAGCATTAAGCGTTCGACGGGTTTGCCGTTTTGAACATGGGAGATGAGGATTTCATCAATGTCGTTCTTGTTCTCCGCTCTGTACCACACGCCTTCGGGATAAATCACAATGACGGGGCCATGTTCGCAGCGGTCAAGGCAGCCCGCGCCATTGACGCGCGTCGAAGGGATGCCCAGTTCCTTGGCTTTATCCTTCATATAATTGCGCAATTTCTCGCTGCCCTTTTGTGCGCAAGAACCACGTTCATGGCCATCAGGGCGCTGGTTTGTGCAACAAAATATATGGTTCTCGAAATAGAGTTCAGTCATGCACAAACCCCATGAAATTGCGGCTCGCTCTGCGCCCTATTGTTGCGAGGTCGCTGTGCTTCGCACAACTGACCCTGCAAGTGACGCAACCGCTCGCACGCTGTGTGCAACAGAAAATATGATTTTCGAAGTACATCTAGTTCAACTTGCACACAGTGGGCGGTTTGGATGTGTCGCTGCCATAGACATGCAGATCACCTGCATCCGCACCGTTCACCGTATCGCCCGCACCCAATGCCGCGCGTTTGATCGTGAAATAGGTAACAGCGGAAGCAAGCTTGCAGGAATAGAGCAACGTATTCGCAATATCCATTTTATACATCTTGTCTTGTGCAACAAAGATGATGGTCGTCATTTGCTTGCCCGGAACGCCAACGAAATTAACCGTTCGTGCCAGCGCATCCTTGCCTTTGATGCCTAATGATTTTTCAAGGTTTTTGGTTTCTTGCGCCGCGTTTTCATCAAGGGGCAGTTGGGCAGGTTCCTGCTTCACCTGTTCTTTTACGGGTTCTTTGGCGGATTCCGCTGCTTTTTCGGCAGGCGTTTCGGCCTCTTTTTCAGCGGTTTGGGCGCTTGGTTTTTCTTCGTTTGCGACCACAGGGGCGGAGGGTTGCGTTTCAATATCCGATTTGCGCGTGATCACATAACCGATACCGATGAGCAGGACGACCACACATACACAGATGATAATCGTTTGTTTGTTCCAGTTCATAAGGATCGCTCCTATTTTTTATTTGCTGCTTGTGCGCTTGGCACGTTCGGGGTTTGCATCGAAGACCAGAACATTTTCTGGAATTGGTCAAAGGCCTGCATGCTCATGGGCAGCCATTGCTGCATCATTTTATCGGGTTCCATCTGTTTGATGCCGGACATCATGCGTTCCTGCATCTCCTTCATCATTGCCTGTTGCATCGGTTGCACATCAGGCAGACCAAAAAAAGCACGGGCTTCTTCGGGTGTGCATTCCATATTCACGGTGAACTTCATCGGATGACCTTTCAAGGTTATGATGAAAGCACAATAAGCTCCCCGCTTGAATGGAGCAATGAGGAAGTATATAGGAATAGGCCTGCCTTTATTCGAGGAGTTCGGAATGCCCCCATTTAATATTGAAATCCAAAGCCATGACGGCAAGACCTTTGGCGCATATCTGGCCAAGGCCAATAAGGCCAATGCCCCTGTCCTGCTGGTTATTCAGGAAATTTTTGGCGTGAATGAGAGCATGCGCGCCATGTGCGACAACTGGGCGCGTGAAGGCTATCATGCCATTTGCCCCGATATTTTCTGGCGCCAGCAACCGGGTGTGGAGCTGACCGATAAAACCCCCGCCGAGTGGCAGCAGGCAATTGCGTATATGAACGGCATGGATCTGGAACTGTGTTTGAAGGATCTGCAAAGCACATTAAAGCAGGCGCGCGCCATGCCGGGAACCAATGGCCGCATTGGGACAATGGGCTTTTGCCTTGGCGGTAAACTTGCGTATCTGATGGCCGCGCGTTCCGATGCGAATTGCAACATCAGCTATTACGGCGTTGGCCTTACGGAATTACTGAATGAAGTTCCCAATATCAAAAATCCGTTGCTGATGCATTTTGCCGAGAATGATAAATACCTGAACGGGGATGCATTACAAAACGTACGCGATGCGGTTGCCAAGAATCCCAGAATTGAAAGTTATGTGTACGCCGGTGTGGAACATGCGTTTTCGCGCATTAACGGTGAACATTTTGATGCCGATGCGGCCAAGAAAGCGTTTGAACGCAGTACTAAATTTTTGGATGTGAACCTTAGCACACCGCTTTAATTATAGACGCTAAGACGCTTTGTTCCAGATATGGCCGTTGATGGTGGCAATCGCCGCATCATGCGCGGCGCGTTCTTCATCGGAAAGCGGGAATTCGCGCACCGCGCGCAGGGTGTTTTTACTCGCGGCTTTTTCGGTTTTGGTTTTGGCGCCAAATTCCATATTAAGGCCGGTTTGCTTGCCGCCCGATAATTCAACGAATACGTCTGCAAGCAGGCGTGCATCCAATAACGCGCCGTGCAATTGGCGCGATGATGCATCGACCTTGAAGCGTTTGCACAAGGCATCAAGGCTTGCTGGCGCGCCGGGAAATGCTTTGCGCGCCAAGATGACCGTATCAATCGCGCGGGTTTTAGGCAGCGCAGAAAAGCCGATGCGCGTTAATTCCGCATTTAAAAATGCCATATCGAATGGCGCGTTGTGAATGACCAGTGGATCATCGCTGATGAAATCGAGGAATTCTTCCACGACCTGGCTAAAGAGCGGTTTATCGGCAAGAAACGCGTCGGTAAGCCCATGCACCTTTTGCGCTTCGGGCGGCATGTCACGTTCAGGATTTAGATAGCATTGGAATGTTTTGCCGGTGGCAATATGCCCCACCATTTCAACACAGCCGATTTCGACGATACGGTGGCCTTGCAAGGGATCAAAGCCTGTGGTTTCGGTATCAAGGATGACGTGGCGCATGCTGCTTCCATTTAGAATGAACACGTGACCATTCAAGCGCGTTTTGGAAGGTTATGCCAGTGGTGATTTATGAGGGATGATTTACGATACTCCGCGAATGCACTGGAAGCGCGGGCCGCGTTGAAACCGTGCGCGGGTGCTGACATCCATATCGGCATGGCCATTTTCTCTAAGATAGGCAAGCATAGCTGCGGGAAACACCGATGCTGCAACCGGGCCTTTTTTGATGCCGAGGGTGCCGCTTTCGTTTTCCGCCGTTAAAAAAGCACCAAGCTTTTCAGCAAGGACCTCGGCAAGGGCTGCATCATCCAGTTTGCAATCCACAGGAATGATGGCCATTACTTCAATGTTGCCTCGTTCTTCTGTTGCTTGCTGGGCGCTTGCAATACCAAGCGCGGTTAGTGACCATGCAGCAGCAACGGTTACGATGCGAACCATGCGAAGTGGGGATGATGTCATATAATGTCCAATATGTTAAAAAATATACTGGCAGTTATACCGCAAAGCTGTGAAAGCAATTCACGAAAAAAGCTTAAGAAAGGCCCCTCCAGAACAGCATTTCCATGCGTGCATCACCCTTTAAATCATAAAGATTATTAATGCCTTGCAGCCCCGTGGGGGATGTCACGTTAATTTCAATCAGGTAATCGCCGATGACATCGATGCCTGCAAAATAAAGGCCCATTTCACGTAACGTCGGCGCGATGATGCTGCAAATATCCCTATCGCGCTGTGTTAGTTCGCATTTATGTGCCGATGCGCCAAGCGCAAGATTGGCGCGGAATTCGCCTTCCTTGGGCATGCGTTGCATCACGCCAACGGGCTTGCCATCAAACAGAATGATGCGTTTATCGCCGTTGGAGATTTCCGGCAAAAACGGTTGCAGCAACATCGGCTCCCCGGTTTTTTCAAGATGTTCCTTGGCAAGCGTTAGCAGCTCATCCAGTTCATTGAGCGCAAAGCGAAACACATCACGCCCCGCATTGCCGTAAAGTTTTTTGGCAACAACGGTGCCGTGCTGCTTGGTGAATTCGGTGATATCGCGCCCATCATACGCAATGAGCGTGGGCGGCAATAAATTAGGCCAGCGCAGCATTAGCAGTTTTTCCGGTGCGTTGCGCACACCTGTTGGGTTATTGATGATGCGCGGGCCAACAATCTGGTCGAGCAGATGCGTATTGGTGATATAGCCCATATCAAAGGGCGGATCTTGCCGTAGCAAAATCACATCGACATCTGTTGAAAGATTTAAACGCTTATCGCCAATAATGGTGAAGTGATTGCCCGCTTCGCGGCGCAAGGCGACTTCCTGTGCCCGCGCAACCACCTGCCCGTTTTGCCAGTGCATGTCTTTGGGGTGATAGCTGTAAAGGGTGTGGCCCAATTCCTGCGCGCCCAGACCCAGCACAAAGGTGCTGTCGCCATTGATATTAATCCCCTGCAAGGGGTCCATTTGCAGCGCGATGCGTAATTTCTTGCTCATGATGAATGAAATTAGACGGAAACCTTGAAAAGGAAAGGCAAAAAATGCTTTTTGAAAGTAAAGTAAAAGGTTAGTTTCATCGCTATGCCAAGAAAATATGGATCATCATCAGAGCCAACCACCGCCGCTGAATTTGCGGATGCGCATGTCGAGGTTGCTGAAAATATCTTGAACGACCCGGCGGCAGCGCTCGCCCAGCTTAAAGAAGCGTTCAAATATGATGAGCGCCAAAGCATCATTGGCCGCGCAGCCGCCATTGCAAAAGATGTAAGTGCCCCGTTGCTGCGGATTGATTTCTATAGCTTTGTTGCAACGCATGCGGCAAATGATGGCCAAAAAAACCATGCGATTGAAGCAGCCACACAAGCGCTGGCCGAGGCAGCGACAGGACGCGCATGTGAACACCCCGCTCCCCGCACGATTGACCCTGAAGGTATTGCGCGGCGCACGCTGGATATATTCAGCATACTCGATGGAAGTTTTAGCGAGACGTTTGGCCTGCGCAGCCAGCTGATGGAGATCTGGCATGCGCAAATTTCCACGTTGCTGGCACAAGATGAAGCAGCAGGAACTTTCAAAACCAGAGCCTTTCTTGGACAAGAAATCGTTCGCCGCGGGATGACGGCGCATAATCAATTCACCATCGGTGTGTTGAACGGTGCAATTAGCCGCGTTCTGGGCGACGGGCTTTCTGATGCATCGGCGGGGGCGCCGGTTAAGTCATCATCGCTGGCAGATGCAGATGCTGCGCGCGCGCGGTTGATTGCCAAAGCATGGCATGGCGCTGGCGCGAACCCAAGCGGGCAGCGTTACCAGTAACGTCTTGATGCTATCTGTTTATTGCAACCCGCTACGCAGTTTTTGCAGGATAAGCGCGGTTTGATGTTTCAAACTTTCCGGCACGCCCAGCTTCATAAAGGTTTCCAACGCGGTGACCGCGCTTTTGATATTGCCCATCTTGCCATGAAATAATCCAAGCTCGCGCCATAGCATCGCTTCGGCGGGCGCAAACAGCACCATGGTTTGCAGGCAATCAATCGCTTTTTCCAGCGCGCCATGTTGCAAGCGTCGCATCTTGATATTGTTTTGCAGCCGCAGCAGCACTTGGCGGTCACTGACCGGTTCATAATGTTCGGGCAGTAATTCGGCATCAAGGCCTTGCGTTGATTTCAATAGCTCGCGCAAGTCAATCGTGTGGCGCACCACGCAATTATCAAACGGGTCTAAAATCGCGCGGTCACCGCCCGCTTCCAGCCGCAGCAGGAAATGGCCCGGAAAACTGAGCCCCACCATGTTCCATTCCAACTTTCGTGCAATGTGTAAATAGAGGATGCCCAGTGCAACAGGAAGCCCTTTGCGCCGGTCAATCACGCGCATCAGATTGGCATTTTCCAAACTGTTGTAACTATCGCGGTCGCCGGTAAAGCCGTAATTATGCACCAGCGTATTGCGCAATAATAAAATCTGTTCATCAAGTGTGAGTTTGGAATTGGATAGATCCCCGCCTTTGCGGATCATGTCGCGCACCACCATATCAAGGAAAGAGCGATAGGATGGCAGTGCGGCAAGATTATCTTCCAGCGCGGCAAGGGCAAGCGCCACTTCGCCGATATCCAGCTTGTCATCCGGTGCTTCGCCCGCCGACATCAAAATGCGCAATGCTTGATCTTGCTCTACCTGCATTTTTACTCAAACGCCGTATGGCTTCGCTCGCATAAGCTCGCGGGACAGCAGTCGCTGTCCTTGTAGTCTAATCGAGAACAGTAAAAATATCTTAATGCTGCGTTTATGGGGCAAAAAACGCATTTTTGATGTGTTTTGGCAAGGTTTTGGGCGCGAATAACACGGCATCAAAGCGCACCGTTTCATAGCCTTGAACCTGCCCCATCATGTAACTGCCCGATGCAATCAGGCGCGCTTGCTGCGCAGGGCGGATGGCGGATGCAGCCGAAAAATCATCGCCGCGTTTTTTGACCTCAACAACGACCAGCGTTTTTTTGGTTGCTGCCAGAATGTCGATTTCTCCCGATGGTGTTTTAATGCGCCGGCCCAAAATCTGATAACCCTTGATGCGCAAAATAAGTTCGGCAAATTTTTCGGCCCATAAACCGTAGGCATAATTCTGCGCGCCTTTTTTTGTGCGAACACTCTGCGGACCGTTCACTTGCATTCACTCCCCGCAACCGTGCCTGCATTGTTTTTCAATTCCAGAATACGCTGGTAAAGCGTGCGGCGCTGTAGGCCGGTTTTGGCCGCAACATCAAACGCGGCATCGCGCGGGGAAAGGGTTTTGAGCGCGGCGAGCAGCAGCTTATCGGTTTCATCGGCATCATTATTTTGTGCGGTTTCTTGCGCAGGCGGCGCAATACAAATGACGCATTCACCGCGAATAGTTTCTTGTGCTTCAGTGTGTTTTGAAAGCTGCGATAACGTGCCGCGCCGTACCTCTTCATACATTTTCGTAAGCTCGCGTGCATAGGCGGCATTGCGGTTGCCAAGCACCGATAGCATATCGGCAAGTGTTTCAGCCAAGCGATGCGGCGCTTCGTAAAAGACCAAGGTTGCAGGAATGGATTGCAGGAGTTTGAGCACGTCCTTTCGCGCTTTGGTTTTGGGTGGCAGAAAGCCTGCAAAATAAAACGGCAGTGGCGGCAAGCCCGAAAGTTGCAGCGCCGTTAGCGCGGCATTCGCGCCGGGAATGCTGGTGACTTTTGCGCCCGCATCAATCGCTGCGTGCATGATGGTTTCGCCTGGGTCGGAAATAAGCGGCAATCCCGCATCGCTGACATAGACAACCGATTTACCCGCATCGATTTCGGCAAGGATTTTTTGCGCAGCAGCAGCTTCATTATGCTGGTGCGCCGCCACCAGTTTTTTGCCGGTAATCCCGTGCATCATCAACAGTTTTTGCGTTTGCCGCGTATCCTCGCAAAAGATGAGTTCGGCGTTACGCAACGTATCCAGCGCGCGTAGCGATATATCTGCAGAATTGCCGATGGGAGTAGCAACCAATGTAAGTTGGCCCTGTATGTTTTTGCGCGATGCCTCTGCGCTTCGCCCAACCAGCCCTGCGCTAGCTTGCTTTTTACCTGCTTCGCCCTTATATTTTTTACCGCTAGACACGCCTATTCTCCTTGCCCTCAACCTACACGAGCATTTGCGCCATGCGAACCCCCCTTCTTCTTGTCGTTTCATTGCTGGTCGTATTAACGGGCTGCAACACGGCTTCCAATATGTCACGCGAAGTGGGTAGCTGGTTTCGAACAGACCGTGCAACGGGCGGATATAATGCAGGCGGTCAACAAAATGGCAGTACGGAAACGCCCGCCGCTGCGCCAGCAACCGCTGTAACCAGCGAGCCATTAGCCAGTTCAGTGCAACAAGGGTCGCTTGATGGGACCCTGTCTAATAACAATGTGCCGCCGCAAAGCATGACCGGCAAAGCGAGCAATGCGCGCGCGGTAAAAGTAGCATTGCTGTTGCCGCTTTCGGGTAAAAACGCCAGCATGGGCAAGAGTTTTCAGGACGCTGCGCAAATGGCGGTGAATGATTTATCGGCGGATAATTTTGAACTTATTCCGCGCGATAGTGGCGCAACGCCGACCGAAGCCGTGCGCGCGGCAACCATGGCCATGGAAGAAGGCGCACAGGTAATTATCGGCCCCGTCTTTTCCGAAAGCGCGGCGGAGGTAAAAACATTCATCAATAATCGCGTTCCCGTCTTGGCGCTGACCAATGATGCGAATGTTGCGGGCAATGGAACCTATGTGCTTGGCTTTAGCCCTGCGCAACAAGTGCAGCGCGCCTTGCAATACGCAAGCGCAAAGGGCATTCGCAGTATCGCTATTCTTGCGCCGTCATCCATCTACGGCGATATGGCGGTGGCGGCAGCAAATAACAGCGGCATCAGCATTGTGGAAACGCAGCGTTATACCAACACCAAAGACAGCATCAAGAAAGCCGTTGCCGCGATATCGGCACGGCGCAGCGAAATTCAGGGAATTTTATTGCCGGATGGCGGCGCAGCATTGGGCAATGTGGCAGCAGAACTTACTGCGGTTGCATTGTCATCGCATGACATTCCCATTATCGGCACGGGATTATGGGATGAACAAAATGTGCAGCAATACAATGTTCTGGTCGGCGGATTTTTTGCAACCAGTGATCCCGCGCAGCGTTCGAAATTTACTTCGCGCTACCAGAAAGCTTATGGTTCAAAACCTGTGCGTCTTGCCAGCCTAGCCTATGATGCAACCGCCCTCGTCGCGGTATTGGCCAAGCAAGGGTTGAATTATGATGAACAGGCATTAACCAACCCTAGCGGGTTTGCGGGATTGGATGGAATTTTCCGGTTAACGCATGAAGGCATAGCCGAGCGCGGGCTGGCGGTGTTGGAAGTTACCGCAACCGGGTCAAAGGTGGTTGACCCCGCCCCTAGAAAGTTTCAATAAAACTGGTTATATCCGCCATTCGCTCTGCGCCAAAGGGCGCAACCGCTCGGGCGGAATGAGGCACCACCGCGACTGCGCTGGGTTGTATAAAATACAAAATACATTTAGCCTAAATCCGAAATTATCTAATAATATCAATAAGATACCGGACAATTTCAAGGTCTCGTTAACTCGTTTCGGGTACGTTTGTATCTATGAGTTTACAGACCTACACAGCAAGCCGCAGAAATTACCAAGGACTTAAGTCCGAACTTTCCGCTGCTGCTCCAAAGCCAGTGATGAACTTTGCATTGGATGGGTTGAAGCCACAAAAATCCAGCATCCGTTTTGATAATCTGAAACCAGCTCCAACCTCCAATGCGGCACGTTTGCAAAAAGTGCAACTCGCAGGTGGCGGTGAATTGCTGGTGCAAAATCCTTCAGGCACCACACGCGGTTTAATTCAGGCTGTTAAAGACAAGATGGCCGAATTGAAAATCAAGCGCACCCCGATTATCGCCATCACCGAACGCAATGCTGATTTATCCGGCATGGATTTATCTGGCATGGTTTTGACCGGCGGCGTTGGTTCCATCAACCTTTCCAACGCCAAGATGAAAGATGCAACCCTGATCGGTATTTCTGCTCCGCTTAATGCAGCAAACGCCGATATGGAAAACGTAACCGTGCGTGACAGCCGTTTGGATGGTTCGATATTCACTGGCGCAAATCTTGCTGGCGCAAATTTCATTGGCGAAAATTCAGCAACCAATTTGAAGGCAAAGAATGTGAAGCTGCAAGGCACAAACCTTGGCGGCGCACACCTCACCAATTCCGATTTCACTGGCGCGAATGTTGCGAACACCAATTTTGGTGGTAGCGATGTTGCTGGCGTAAATATGGAAGGCGCAAAAGGCGCATTGAACCTGAAGCAAATGCAACCCGGTAAGCCAATGCCTTCTTATATGGCCCGTGCGATGCAATTGCGCGCAAACTACATGCACGGCCC
>JANRLI010000001.1 GCA_033762625.1 Alphaproteobacteria bacterium | reverse complement strand
CTATAACCATCGTCTGGATTGCATCAAGCATGGTCTCGAAAGCACCTGTTGGCGTCCAACTAAATGGTATAAGTTGGGTGTCACCAAAAGCGGTGTCAGTGCAGGAGCACGCGCAACCACTTAATTAGCCCCATATTTTGTTATTTATTGTCGAGTGTGAAAACCACTCGAAATGCTGGATTTTGTCACCATAAAGAACAAATAAAGAACATAAAACCCTTTAGAATCAGTTATTTATTTGGTTAAAAGTCCAAATTAGCTGTTGATAACCCATAAAATTCCATGTTATACCATAAGGACCCAGAAACGATCCAACTTATCCACAGAGTTATTCGTTTTTACTGCATAAAAATTAAGCATAGTTTAAACACGCGCATCCTTAGATATGTCCCTATTCCTTTCCACCAGCATCAACAAAGTCGATAAAAAAGGCCGCGTTTCTGTGCCTTCGACATTTCGCGCTGCATTAGGGGACGATGTTCATCACGGGATTGTGATTTTCCGTTCCTTGCAGGTGGATGCGCTGGATGCGTGCTCTCTCAAACATCTCGATATTCTTTCTCAATCGCTGGAACGTCTTTCCCTGACCCCAGAGATGTATGAGCTGATTGAAACGACGATTTTCGGCGGTTCGGTTCAATGCGCCATTGATGCCGATGGCCGCATCATTATCCCCGAACATTTTATGGAAGCCGTTGGCATTGATGATGAAGCAGCATTTGTTGGCAGACGGCGTACCTTTCAAATCTGGAACCCGAAGAAATTCAAGGTATTTGAAAATAAGGCACGCGATGCAGTGCGTTCACACAATATTTCGCTTTCCAAAATTATTGCCGATGCATCGGCCTTAAGCGGGGGCGAAGGATGAGCTTTAGTCATATCCCCGTGATGCTGAAGGAAGTTCTGCAATGGCTGAAGCCAAAAGCAAATGGCGTTTATGTGGACGGAACCTTTGGCCGTGGCGGATATAGCAAAGCGATACTGGATACCGAAAACACCCGTGTTTACGGCATTGATAGAGATGCAACGGCAATTGCGGCAGGCGAAGCGTTGCAGAAGGATTTTGATGGCCGTTTGCAGATGGTGCATGGTCGATTTGGCGATATGGATACGTTGCTTGCCGACAAAGGGGTTGGCGAAGTGGACGGTGTGGTTCTGGATATTGGCGTTTCATCACCGCAGTTTGATGATGCGGAGCGCGGCTTTTCGTTCCGCCATGATGGGCCGCTGGATATGCGCATGGGTCAGGACGGCCAAACCGCTGCGGACGCTGTGAACACCCTTCCTGAAAAAGAACTGGCTGACATTGTTTTTAATTTTGGCGAAGAACGCTTTGCGCGCCGGGTAGCAAAAGCGATTGTAGATGCGCGCATGGAAAAGCCGATTACCCGTACGGGCCAATTGGCCACCATCATCCGCGCGGTTGTACCTTTTGCCAAGGATGGGCTAGACCCCGCAACGCGCAGCTTCCAGGCTTTGCGCATCTATGTAAATCAGGAATTGGACGAGCTGAGCAACGGATTAACCGCCGCTGAAAAGATTTTGAAAAAAGGCGGATTGCTGGTGGTGGTTTCATTCCATTCGATTGAAGACCGCATTGTGAAGAATTTTATGCGTGAACGCAGCGCTGGTAAATTCAACGTATCGCGTCACTTGCCGATGCCGGTGAACGAGTCGAAACCGGGCTTGCGAGTCTTAACTGCAAAACCTGTCGGGCCAACTGAAGAAGAGATTTCACGCAATCCCCGTGCGGCTTCCGCGCGGTTGCGTGTTGCTGAAAAAATTACCGAAAGCACCCATACGGAATCACAAACTGGAATCATTTGTGAAGACTCTGAACGCTCTGACACAAAAGGAGAATGATTATGTATGTTTTACGCGACGCCATTGCCAGAAATTCACTTGGTAAAAGTGCTGGGCGCAGCAGCTGCTTGAAGGTGGTGCTGTTATGGATGTGCATCATGATCCCTGTCAGCGCGATGCTGTATGGCACAAGCTCCAGCGTTCGTGAAAAAGAAAATGAATTGAGCGCGATTAAGGCACAAATTGCCGCTGAAAAAGACAGCCTTCGCGTGTTGCGCGCCGAATGGGCGTATTTGAACCAGCCCCAAAAATTATCAAGCCGCGCACAGCGTTATCTGGTTGCCAAGAAAGCTGCCATCCCCGCGCAGGTGTTAAGCGAACGCCAAGTGACAAGCAAGGTTGCATACCGCGCCGCCACGACCACTGTGGCAAGCAATGGTTTGCACATTCAGCCCGCTGAAGCAGCGATTGCACCGCGCATGTTGGCCAAACCCATCGTGTATGATGATCATGCTTTAGCTGCGCTGCATACTCAGGATGATGCAAAACTTCCTTCTGCAGTGACATGGTCGCAAAAAGTTGTAAGCGCATTCGGTTTTTCTAGCGAAGCACAGAATAAGAGCCGCTTGGCACCATGAGTTTTTTTGGGAGTCTGTTTGGCTTTTTTAATTCAAAGCCACAATCATCTCATCGCGCTGCGCCCCCCTACCCTCAATACCCTGCGCATAGTGGCTGGACCACAACACCGCATGGTCGCAGCTTAGCCGCTGCGCTGCCCGCTCTTGAAAAAGCGCGCGGCCGTCTTGTTATTATTGGCGCGTTTTTTCTTCTTTTATATCTCTATATCGTGTACGGGCTGTTCGACGTAATGATTTTCAATACCGATACGGAATTGAAAAACGCTCCCCCCGCGCCCGAAACCGCCATGCTGACCCGAGGCGATATTGTAGACCGCAACGGCGAATTGCTGGCAACCTCCCTGCAAATGGCATCGCTCGCTGCTGACCCTGCCCTTGTGATTGATGCCAATGATATGATTAAAAAACTTAAAACGGTTTTTCCTGATCTGAATGGCACGGATATTTTAAAAGAGCTGAACAGCAAAAAACGCTTCATCTGGATCAAGCGAAATTTGTCGCCCAAGCAGCAGGATGCGGTGAATGCACTGGGCATCCCCGGGCTTTCATTTGAACCCGAAGAAAAACGCTTATATCCCAAGGGCGCGCTCACCGCGCACATTATTGGCTATAACAGCATTGATCATGTGGGGATTGCAGGCCTTGAAAAAACATTTGATGGGTTTTTGACAAAGAAAAACCAGTCGCTGCAACTCGCGCTGGATATACGCCTGCAAAGCATCTTGCGCGATGCGTTGGCGGAAGGCATTAAAACCTTTAACGCGATTGGTGGCGCAGGCGTGATTATGGATGCGCATAATGGCGAAATTCTCTCCATGGTGTCGTTGCCCGATTTTGACCCGAATGATGTAGGCAACGCCAATGACAACCAGCGTTTTAACCGCGCAAGCCTTGGCATTTATGAAATGGGTTCAACCTTCAAGACCTTTACGCTGGCACAAGCGTTAGACCGCGGCGCCATCAGCATTTCCAGTAGCTTTGATTGCACCCACCCGATTTCAATTGGCCGTTTCAAGATTAATGACTTTCATCCCATGCATCGTTGGCTCAACGTGCCGGAAATTTTCCTGCATTCATCCAATATTGGCGCGGTGCAGATTGTCGAGAAAATTGGCATCAACGCACAGCGCGAATTTCTGGGTAAGCTTGGCCTTCTTAAACAAACGCCTTTGGAAATTCCTGAAGTTGGCAAACCCATGATTCCCGCGAACTGGCAGGAAATCAGCATGATGACGGTCTCCTATGGCCATGGTATTTCGGTGAACGCCGTGCAACTTGCCAGCGCAGCCGCGAGTGTTCTAAACGGCGGCACGGTGGTAACCCCCACGCTGATTAAGCGCGATCCCGCCATTCCATTGCCACAAACGCGGGTGATTTCCACAACAGCATCTGACCAGATGCGCCAGCTGTACCGCGTAGTGGTAACGGCAGGTACAGGTAAATCTGCCAATGTGCCGGGCTATGTGGTTGGCGGAAAAACCGGTACCGCCGACAAGCAATCAGGCAAGGGGTATAAGAAAGATGCGCGGCTTTCATCCTTTCTTGCCGCCTTCCCGATGAATGACCCCAAATATGTTGTCTTTATTATGATTGATGAGCCCAAGGGAACCAAGGAAAGTTATGGCTTTGCCACGGGGGGCTGGGTAGCGGCGCCAACCGTTGGGCGCGTTATTTCGCAAATTGCACCCTTGCTAGGGATTAGCCCGGTGGATGATAATGACTATAGCATCACCGAGAAGTTACGCCTGCCGGTTGCGGTTAAGGGCGAATAGGTTTAGTCGATTATGAAGATCTCTGAATTGGCAATTGGCTGCGCCATAAGCGGCGAAGATAAAGATATCACTGGCATCAGCCAGAATTCAAAAACCATTTCACCTCATTTTTTATTTGCCGCACTAAAAGGTGATAAGGTTGATGGCCGCGATTTTATTGATAGCGCGGTTAGTGCGGGCGCAACCGCCGTGCTCGCGCAAACCGGAAGCCTATTGCCAAAAACAGTCACCGCAGTGACGCATGATGAGCCACGCCTCGCTTTGGCAAAAATTGCCGCAAAGTTTTATCGCGTACAACCAAAAACCATTGCAGCAGTCACGGGAACCAGCGGCAAGACATCGACCGTACAATTCACGCGCCAGCTATGGCAGATGCTGGGCCACAAAAGTGCGAGTGTTGGGACATTGGGAATTATTGGTGATGGGATTGAGCGTTATGGCTCGCTGACCACGCCCGATAGCATCAGCTTGCATCAGGATTTGGCGATGCTGGCCTTGGACAAGCGCATTACACATCTTGCTATGGAAGCATCAAGCCATGGATTGGAACAGTACCGATTAGACGGCGTGAATGTGGGATATGCCGCATTCACGAACCTGTCGCGCGATCACCTAGATTACCATAAAACCATGGAAAATTATCTAAACGCCAAGTTGCGTTTATTTAAAGAATTACTGCCAACGAATGGCACGGCAGTAGTGAATGCGGATATGGCAGAAAGCGCAGAAGTTGCCGCAGCGGTAAAACAACGCGGCATTAAATTGATGACATACGGCAGCGCGGCAAGTGATGTGCAATTAGTAAAACGTAATTTCAATGCGCATGGTCAGGATTTGGAATTAAACGTCGCGGGTAAAAAATTCTCCACGCATATTAATCTGGTTGGTGCATTTCAGACCGCGAATGTGCTCTGCGCGCTTTCGCTAGCGATTGCCAGTGGTGAACATCCGGCAAAGGTGATTGAATGCCTGCCCAAATTACAGCCCGTGCGTGGACGCATGGAATGGGTTGGCGCACATAAGGGCGGTGCAGTCTATGTAGATTACGCCCATAAGCCCGATGCGCTGGAACAGGTATTACAAGCATTGCGCCCACATACACAAAATCGCCTGATTTGTGTTTTTGGATGTGGCGGTAACCGCGATGCTGGCAAGCGTCCGATTATGGGTGGCATTGCCAAAACATTTGCCGATGTGGTGATTGTGACTGATGATAATCCGCGCAATGAAGATGCAGCAAGCATTAGAAAAGCGGTATTGGAAGGCGCGATTGGTGCAACCGAAATCGGCAATCGCGCCGATGCAATTGCGGGCGCATTAAACATGATGAATGCAGGTGATGTCGTGGTTATAGCTGGTAAAGGCCATGAACAAGGCCAGATTATTGGCACGCAGACCCTGCCCTTTGATGATGTAGCAGTTGCCAAAAATATAATGAACGGGAAAGCGGCATGAGTTTATGGAATAGCAATGATATCGCCAGAGTCACTAAAGGCCAGTGCAGCGGCACATGGAACGTGGATGCTGTATCGATTGATAGCCGCAGTATAAAAGCAGGCGATTTGTTTATTGCACTGCAAGGACCGAATTTTGATGGGCATGATTTCGTTGCAAGCGCATTGGCCAATGGTGCAAGTGGCGCAATTGTGAGCTCCATTCCAACGGGTGTGCCTGCCGACAAATGCGTGATCGTTGAAGATGTATTCCGCGCGCTGCATGATTTGGGACAAGCAGGCCGCACGCGCTCAACCGCAAAAATTATTGCCGTCACAGGATCGGTTGGGAAAACGGGATGCAAGGAAGCGTTACGACAGATTTTAACTGCACAGGCATCTTCTTACGCAAATGAGGGAAGCTTTAACAACCATTGGGGAGTTCCCTTAAGCCTGTCACGCATGCCGCAAAATTCACACTATGGCATCTTTGAACTGGGCATGAACCATGCGGGTGAACTTGGCCCGCTGTCGCAGCAGGTACGCCCAGACGTTGCGGTAATTACCACAATCGCACCGGTGCATATTGGTAATTTCAATTCATTGGATGAAATTGCCGGGGCAAAAGCCGAAATTTTTGAAGGATTATCGCGTAATGGCCATGCGGTTCTGAACGCCGATAATGAATACATCGAATTTTTAAAACAACGCGCGATGAGTGACGGTATTAACGCCATCGCGACGTTCGGTAAAAACGGCATGGAAGCGCGATTGGAAAATTGCGTTTTAAAAAGTGACACCAGCGATGTAACCGCAACCTTGTTCGGCAAGAGAATAAATTACACGATTGGCGCGCCGGGCATGCATTGGGTTACCAATTCATTGGCTGTGTTATTGGCTGCGGGATTAGCAGGCGCGGATGTTGCCAAAGCCGCGCAATCCTTAAGCACGCTTGTGCTGGCACAGGGGCGTGGCACACCGCAGCAGATTACCATTCCAAGCGGCAGCATTACCTTGATTGATGAAAGCTATAATGCCAGCCCCGTTGCGGTCGAAATGGCAATAAAGGTATTGGCCAATAAACAGCCGAAAGGCAGACGTATATTAGTACTGGGCGATATGCGCGAGCTGGGCGAGCATTCCAAAGACGCACATCTTGGACTTGCCAAACCGATTAGCGATGCGGGAATTTCGCAGGTTTTCTGTTGCGGCGAGCACATGAAGCATTTGTTTGATGCACTGCCCAGTGCGATTCGTGGCGGCTACACCTTCACTAGCGCAGAACTTGCACCAATCGTTGCAAGCGCGATGCGAGATGGAGATATGATAACGGTGAAAGGTTCGAAAAGCGTTGGCATGCAAAAAGTTGTGGATGCGCTTTTGAACCTTGATGTATCAAAAACCAAAAAAGCTGGATAATAAATGTTACACCTATTGCTTAGCCCGCTCGGCAAAGAATTTATTTTCTTTAATTTATTCCGTTACATCACCTTCCGCACTGGCGGTGCGATTTTAACAACCCTTCTTCTTGCGTTCTGGCTTGGCCCCAAGCTTATCCGCTGGCTGAAAAGCAAACAGGGCGAAGGCCAGCCCATTCGCGAAGATGGCCCGCAAACCCATCTCGCCAAAAAAGGCACGCCGACAATGGGTGGCATTATCATTATGGTGCCGTTTTTTATTGCCACACTGCTTTGGGCAGATTTAAGCAATACTTACGTATGGATTACGTTGTTTGTGACGCTGGGCTTTGGGCTTGTTGGCTTTGCGGACGATTATTTGAAACTGACCAAGCGTAATACCAAGGGTGTTTCAGGGCGTGTACGCCTTGCCGTTCAAGGAACAGTTGCCGCAATTGCGGCCTATTTTATCAGCGCGCAGGCGACACCTGAACTTGCGAACACGCTTGCCGTACCGTTCTTTAAGGAAGTGCTTATCCAACTTGGTCTAATCCTGTTTATTGCCTTTTCTGTGCTGGTGATTGTTGGTGCAGCCAACGCCGTCAATTTAACTGATGGATTGGATGGCTTGGTAACTGTGCCGTTGATTTTATCGGCGGGCAGTTTTGGCCTTATCGCCTATCTTGTCGGCAACATCGATTTTGCCAAATACCTGCAACTGCATCACATCCCCGGCGCCGGTGAGATGTTGGTGCTATGCGGGGCACTGATTGGCGCATGTTTGGGTTTCCTGTGGTTCAATGCACCGCCTGCGCAAGTGTTTATGGGCGACACAGGTTCGCTGGCTCTTGGCGGCGCAATTGGCAGTATTGCTGTAATCACCAAGCATGAAATCGTGCTGGCGATTGTTGGCGGATTATTTGTGATTGAAACACTTTCGGTCATGTTGCAGGTGGCAAGTTTTAAATTAACCGGCAAACGCATATTCAAAATGGCGCCACTGCACCATCATTTTGAAAAATGCGGATGGTCGGAACCCACCGTCGTTATCCGGTTCTGGATTATTGCGTTTATTTTTGCGTTGATTGGTCTTGCAACCCTTAAGTTACGTTAAACATGATCGCACTTACGGGATTAAACGGAAAAACCATCGCGGTATTTGGTCTTGGCAAATCAGGTATGGCGACACTGGAAGCCTTGCGCAATTCCGGCGCGCGTATTCTGGTAGGCGATGACAGCGCAGATGGCCGCAAAAAAGCCGAGGATGCGGGCTTCCCTACCACCGATTTGACCAAAGCCAATTGGACCGAGATTGATAGCCTTGTGTTATCGCCCGGCATTCCCCACACCCTGCCAGCCCCCCACCCTGTTGCAGCGTTGGCAAAGCAACACAAGGTTGAGATTGTGGGCGATGTGGAATACCTGTTCCGCGCCATGCCTGAACCAACCTATATCGGCATTACGGGCACCAACGGCAAATCGACCACCACCGCACTGATTGCACATATTTTGACCAATGCAAAACGCGTCAATGAAGTGGGCGGCAACCTTGGCATTCCAACTCTGTCATTCAAGCCGCTTGATAAGAACGGCGTGTACGTTATTGAAATGTCTTCCTTTCAATGTGAACTGACGCCCTCGGCTGCATTCGATGTCGTAGTCTGGCTGAACATCACGCCCGACCATATCGACCGCCACGGGGATATTGCGGGATATGTTGCTGCCAAAAAGATGCTGCTCCGACCGGCAAATAAAGACGGGGCTGGCAAAAAGCAGGTTCTGGTCATTGGCGTTGATGATGAATTCAGTGCCGCCGTTGCGGATGAAGCTGAAAATGCGGGGAATTGGCGGGTTATAAGAATTAGCAGCCAGAAAATCCTGCAAAACGGCATAAGTGGCGTTGGCGCTACCCTCTATAATAACGGGGATGAGCTGTTTGGTATTGCCAAAGCCCCGACCCTGCCCGGTGCGCATAATTGGCAGAATGCCGCGGCAGCCTTGGCAGCAACAAACGCGATTGGCGTTGATATTGGGACGATTAACAAGGCTATACACAGCTATCCCGGCTTGCCGCACCGCCAGCAGCTTATCCGCGTAATTGATGGCATACGCTTTATCAATGACAGCAAGGCCACCAACGCCGATGCGACCAGCAAGGCGTTGGGGTGTTATGATGCGATTTACTGGATTGTGGGCGGCAAACCCAAAGATGGCGGGTTGAGTGGATTGGAAGCATACATGCCGCGCATCAAACATGCGTTTTTAATTGGGTATGCGGCCAAAGATTTTGCAGCATGGTTGAAGGATAAGGCCCCCGCCAGCATCAGCGGCACGTTGGAAGTGGCCGTGCGCGACGCAGCAACCATGGCCGCCAAATCAGGTGATAAAAATGCAGTTGTACTCCTCTCCCCTGCTTGTGCATCCTATGATCAGTTTAACAATTACGAACATCGCGGTGAAGAATTCGCACGCTTTGTGAATGCATTATAGGTAACGCATGCCGATTACACGTTCCGACCAATCAATTTTAGGCCGCTGGTGGTGGACGGTAGATCATCTGACGCTTGGCGCTATCGCCATCCTTTTGATTGTTGGCGTGTTGCTTATTCAGGCGGCATCTCCGCCCGTTGCCATGCGCATCGGACAGGACAGTTATTATTTTGTCGAGCGACACTTGTTCCAGTTGTTGCTTGGTGTCGTTTTAATGGTGGGCTTATCGCTGTTATCGCCATCGCAAATCCGCATGGTGGCGTTAGTGGTTGGCGTGGTTGCATTTGCACTGGTCATCGCAACGCATTTCTGGGGCGTTGAAATCAAAGGCGCGAAACGCTGGATCCATTTGCCGGGGCTTTCTATCCAGCCATCGGAATTTATGAAGCCGTGCTTTATTATTTTGTCGGCGCGGCTATTTTCGCGCCGCCTTGAAACGCAAAACTTCCCAGGTTTTGTGCTTGCAATCATTTTATACATCATCGTTGCTTCTGGATTGCTGATGCAACCTGATATGGGTATGACGTTCCTGATTTCAATTGTGTGGGCAACGCAGTTTTTTCTGGCGGGCATGCCATTCTTTCTGATGCTTGGCTTTATCGGGCTTGGCGCGACGGGAATTCTGGCGGCGTATTTCTTTTTCCCGCATGTGACCTCGCGCGTGGACCGTTTCTTAAATCCTGATGCTGGTGATAATTACCAAATCCAGAAATCGCTGGAGGCATTTCATAATGGCGGTTGGCTTGGTGTTGGCCCTGGCGAGGGGCAAATCAAAATGACCATTCCCGATGCCCATGCGGACTTCATCTTTTCGGTAGCGGGCGAAGAATTCGGGTTAATTAGCTGCGTTATTATCGTTGCGTTATTTGCCTTTATCATCCTGCGCGGCTTCTGGCGGCTGCGCCACGAAAATAATTTCTTTATATTCCTTAGTGTTGCGGGCTTGCTTACCGAATTCGGATTGCAGGCGGTTATCAATATGGGTTCATCCCTGCATCTGTTACCCACAAAAGGAATGACCTTACCGTTTATTTCCTATGGCGGTTCATCGCTTCTTGCACTATCTCTGTCTGCGGGTATGCTTTTATCTTTGACACGAAAACATTACGGCCAGAATACTTAAAGTGAACACGTAACATGAATAGCAACAATTCCAGCTTTCCATTAGTGATGCTTGCAGCGGGCGGAACAGGCGGACATATTTTTCCTGCCGAAGCATTGGCGCGCGAATTGCTGAAACGGAATGTGAATGTATGCCTGGTAACCGATAAGCGCGGAGGCCAGTTCAGTGCAGACATGCTGGATGTGCCCGTGCTGCGTATTCATGCAGCGGGCTTAGGAAGTAGTTTTTTAGGCAAAATACGCGGTGTATTGGAAATGAGCATCGGCGCAATTCAGGCCGTGATGGCCATTCGCAAACACAAGCCATCCCTTGTCGTCGGCTTTGGTGGATACCCGTCTGTTCCAACCGTATTTGCAGCATCACGCTGCGGCGTGCCGATTATGCTGCATGAACAAAATGCGGTTGTGGGCCGCGCCAACAAGATTTTAAGCCATTTGGCGCAAACGATTGCGACATCATTCCCGAATGTAAAGGGGCTTGAAAACAACAAAACCCGGATTGCATTAACAGGCAACCCTGTACGCCCTGCCATTCGCGCACTGTATGATGCGCCCTACCCTGCGGTTTCCGAAACAGGTACACTTACATTACTGGTGTTGGGTGGAAGCCTTGGCGCGACGATTTTCAGTGATGTTGTTCCAAAAGCCGTGATGCGCTTACCAGAACCCTTGCGCAAGCGTCTTATCATCCACCAGCAATGCCGCAAGGATGATTTGGAAAAAGTTCGCGCAGCCTATGGCGAAAATGGTATTCATGTAGAACTTGCCACCTTCTTTCACGATGTGCCGGAACGGTTAGCGAATTGCCACCTTGCTATCTGTCGTTCGGGCGCATCTACTGTTTCGGAGCTCGCGGTTGCAGGCCGCCCTGCTATTCTTGTTCCATACCCCCACGCCTTAACAGGTGAACAGAAAGCCAATGCCGAAGCGCTCGCCGAAACGGGCGGTGCCTGGCTTATCCCGCAATCTGCGTTTACGCCCGAAGCTTTAGCGGTACGCCTTGAATCACTGCTTACCCTGCCCGCCACGTTAATAAAGACGGCAGCAGCCACCAAAAATATGGCAAAAGTGGATGCAGCCAGCAAATTGGCGGATTTAGCGTGCGAGATGATTGGCCTCTCGCATGATGGCCAAAAAGCAGGCTATAATGAGGGCGGAACAGAAAAGACCCTTGCAGCCTAACATTACGCTTAAGCCGAACCATTAGATGAACACCGTTTTACCATTTCATAACAAGACACGCATTCCGCTTGAGGTTGGCGCGATCCATTTCGTAGGCATCGGCGGTATTGGCATGAGCGGGATTGCCGAAATCCTCCACCATCTTGGCTATACGGTGCAAGGCAGCGACGCGGCAGAGAATGCGAATGTCAAACGCCTGCGGATGAGCGGCATTAAAATTTTCACCGCCCATGATGCAAGCAATTTGGGTGATGCGACCGTGGTTGTTATCTCATCCGCGATTAAAAAAGATAATGCAGAATTAATCGCCGCTCGTGAAAAACATATTCCGATTGTGCGCCGCGCTGAAATGCTGGGCGAGCTTATGCGCCTTAAATGGGCGATCGCGATTGGCGGCACGCATGGCAAAACTACGACCACATCATTGGTCGGTGCGATGCTGGAAACCGCCGGAAAAGACCCCACCGTCATCAATGGCGGCATTATCAATGCCTATGGCACGAATGCGCGTTTGGGCGATGGCGAATGGATGGTGGTGGAAAGTGACGAGTCTGACGGTTCTTTCACCAAACTGCCTGCCACCGTTGCCGTTGTTACCAATATTGATCCTGAGCATATGGAGCATTACGGCAGTTTCGATGCGGTGCGCAAAGCATACGACACGTTTGTGAGTAATATTCCGTTCTATGGTTTTGCGGTGCTATGCACCGACCATCCCGAAGTTCAGGCGATGATCCCGCGCGTATCTGACCGCCGTTTGATTACCTATGGAACCAATGCGCAAGCCGATGTGCGCGCAAGCAATATTGAAACCGGCGCATTCGGTGCGCGCTTTGATGTGATATTCAATGATAATTTACTTGGCCCGAAATACGGCACATCGGAAACCGTGACCGGTATTGATTTGCCGATGTACGGACAGCACAATATTTTGAATGCGCTGGCAGCAATCGCTGTTGGCAGAGCGCTGGGCATCGCAACGCCGGTGATGCGCGAAGCATTGGCAAAGTTTAGCGGTGTAAAACGCCGTTTCACCAAAATTGGTGTGGTCAACAACATCACTGTTATCGACGATTACGGCCATCACCCCGTTGAAATTGCCGCAGTACTATCGGCAGCAAAAACCGCGCGTGGCGGCACTGGGCGAACCATCGCTGTTGTGCAGCCGCATCGTTACACACGCTTGCAATCGTTATTCAATGAATTCTGCACCTGCTTTAACGAAGCAGATACGGTGATCGTTGCCGATGTGTATGCGGCGGGCGAACAACCAATTGACGGATTTGACCGCGATGCATTAGTGGAAGGGTTACGTAAGCATGGCCACCGACATGTGCATGCGCTCGCATCCGCTGATGTATTACCCAATTTAATTGCTGACCTTGCCAATCCGAATGATCTGGTTGTTTGTCTTGGCGCAGGCAACATCACCAGCTGGGCGCAACAATTGCCGCAGGCGCTCGAAGCTATCTATAGTACCGCGCCGAAGAAAACGGCCAAGCAGACATGAGTGTGGTGTTGCCGGATGTGCGCGGCGCCATCATCAAGGATGCGCCACTCAAAGACACCACGTGGTTCAAGGTTGGCGGCAATGCGGATTATTTATTCAAGCCCGCCGATGAAGCCGACCTTGCGCAGTTTTTAAAGAACCTGTCGCCACTTATTCCGGTGACCATCCTTGGCCTTGCATCAAACGTCATTGTGCGCGATGGCGGTATTGCAGGCGTGGTTATCCGCCTTGGACAGGAATTCAAGAAAATTACTGTTGCTGGTGATGTGATTACCGCTGGCGCAGCCGCTGTTGATTTACAAGTTGCCAAAGCGGCCGAGAAAGCCGGTTTAACCGGTGTAGAATTTATGAGCGGTATTCCCGGCAGCGTTGGCGGCGGGTTGTTTATGAATGCCGGTGCGTATGGCAGTGAATTCAAGGATGTGGTGATTGATGCACGGCTGATGGATAGAAATGGTAATATAAAGATGCTTTCCAATGCCGAGCTTGGCTTTAGCTACCGTCATTCCGAAACGCCGGAAGGCCATATTTTTCTTTCCGCCCGTTTCCAAACCAAGGCAGGCGATGCAGCCGCGATTACCGCCAAAATGGCAGACATTCAAAACAGCCGTCAAAGCAGCCAACCCATTCGCAGTTATACGGGCGGCTCCACCTTTGCCAACCCTGCTGGACAAAAGGCATGGCAATTAATAGATGCGGCGGGATGCCGCGGATTAACGATTGGCGGGGCACAGGTTTCGAATCAGCATTGTAATTTTTTAATAAACACGGGCGAAGCTTCTGCGCATGATTTAGAATTGCTGGGCGAAACAGTTCGCGAACGCGTTGCCAAACAAAGCGGCGTTGAATTGCGTTGGGAAATAAAACGGTTAGGGAAGAAATGAGCATCACGCCAAAAAAAATTGCGGTTTTGCTGGGCGGCTGGTCGGCTGAACGCGAAGTATCATTGACCGGCGGCGCATTGGTCGTGGAAGCCTTAAAGGGACTTGGACATCAGGTGGTTGCGATCGATGTGCAGCGTGATCTAGTTGGATTATTGCAATCCATTTTGCAGCAACCGATGGGCAAACCGGATGTGATTTTCAACGCATTACATGGACGCGGCGGTGAAGATGGCTGCATTCAAGGTGTGTTGGAATTTCTTGGCATTCCCTATACGCATTCCGGTGTGTTGTGCTCCGCGATGTGTATGGATAAACCCACCGCTAAAAAGATTGTTTCCGCCTACGGCGTGCGTTGCCCCGAAGGTAAAGTGATGACGCGGGAAGAAATTTTAAGGGATGGTTTTCCATTTGAAGCGCCGTTTGTTATTAAACCGACCAATGAAGGCTCCAGCGTTGGCGTGCATATTGTTCGCAAGGGCGAGAATTTTGATGTAGCACGTGAAGGCTGGGTCTATGGTCATGAAGTGCTTGTGGAACGCTATATTCCCGGCCGCGAATTGACCGTTGGTTTAATCGGCGGCAAGGCCATGATGGTTACGGAAATAAAATTCACATCCGATTTTTATGATTACACCGTGAAATATACGGCTGGGCATGCAACGCATGATTGCCCTGCGCATATTCCATTAGCGGTTGAAAAAGAAGCGATGCGCATAGCGGAAGTTGCCTATACCGCACTGGGCTGTTCGGGCGTTGCGCGGATTGATTTGCGTTTTGATGAATCGCGCCCTGAAGCTGAAAGTCTTTATTTCCTTGAAATGAATAATCAGCCGGGATTTACCCCGCTGTCACTCGTTCCCGAACAAGCTGCTGCAAAAGGCATGTCTTATGCGCAACTTTGTCAATGGATTATCGAACATCCGCATCAACCTGATTAGTTATGTCTGATTTGAAGCATGAAACGTAAAGTTATCATCCGCCGCTCAAAACCAAGACCTGCACCGCGTTCTGCTGAAATGGTGTGGAACTGGCGCACGACTTTGCTTTCCTGCGTTATCTTCGTTCTTGTTGGCGTATTGGGTTGCGGGTTGGTGTTGTGGCGTCAGGGCTGGTTTCAAAAACAAGCGGAGTTACTGACGGCGAATGGTTTGGAAATGACGCGCAAGGCCGGCTTTGCCGTTGAAGACATTCTGGTCGAAGGACGCAATCAAACCGATAAAGACCAGATTGTCAGCGTTCTGCAAGTTGAAAAGGGCTCTCCCATTCTTGCGTTCAACCCGCATGATGCACTTAAACGCCTAGGTGAAATCTCGTGGGTGAAAAGTGGTATTGTGGAACGCCGTTTGCCTTCCACCATTTTTGTGCGGCTTTATGAACGCGAACCGATTGCGATTTGGCAGAACAAGCAAATTATCAAGCTCATTGACCGCGAGGGCCATGAACTGCGCGATATCGGCAAAGATGAAACGCCTAGCCTGCCATTGGTTGTGGGGGAAGGCGCGAATACCCATGCGGCGGATTTGATTGCGCAGTTATTGCGTTATCAATCTATCCTTACGCCGTTGCGCGCGGCGGTGCGCGTTTCGAACCGCCGATGGGATTTGCATATGAATAATAATATTGTTGTAAAACTGCCCGAAGAAAAAGTTGGCGCGGCGTTGGAACGTCTGAACAAGGCGATGAGCGAGCAGCAAATCATGGAGCGAAGCATAATTGCAGTGGATTTGCGCCTGCCCGACCGTATGATTATTGAAACCAACGACCCGATTGAACCACCCAAAAATCAAAAGTCAGCCCCAAAGATATAGCAGACAACGCAGGGTAAAAAAACATGACCAATGATAATTCAGCCACCCGCAAACGCTCCAACGGCAAAGGGGATATTTTGGCCGCGCTGGACATTGGCTCGAGCAAAATCTGCTGTTTCATCGCGCGCACCACGGCCGAAGGCGGTACACGGGTTATCGGTATCGGCCATCATATTTCCCAAGGCGTAAAAGGTGGCAACATCGTGGATGTGGAAGCCGCACAAAATGCGATAAACGCAACATTGGATAACGCCGAAGAAGTTGCCGGCGAAAAAATCAGCCGCGTGATTGTAAATTTTTCCGGTGGAAAACTAGTTTCACATCACGCCGATATTCACATCAATCTGAATGGCCGCGAAGCCAGCGATTATGATATTGAACGCGCACTGGCAATCGGCCAGCAGGAAAGTCTGCCGGAAGGATCGGAGCTTATTCATCTTGTTCCCACTGATTTTTCAATTGATGGACAAAACGGCATCCGTGACCCGCGCGGTATGATTGGCGATAATTTGAATGCCAAGCTGCATATGGTGTCGGCGCATTATGCACCTATCCGTACCCTGCTCTCTGCCCTACAACGCTGTCATTTACAGGTCGAGCATGTGGTGGTTTCACCTTTTGCCAGTGGCCTTGCCTGCCTTGTGGATGATGAAATGGAATTGGGCGCGACGCTGATTGATATGGGCGGCGGCACAACCACCTTTGCCCTATTCAATGACAAGCAAATGGTGCATGCCGATAGTATTCCGATTGGCGGCATGCATGTCACCAATGATATTGCGCGCGGGTTAACAACGCCCGTCAATCATGCGGAGCGTTTAAAAACATTATTCGGCAATGCACTTTCCAGCTCATCCGATGAACGCGAGATGATTGATGTGCCACAGGTCGGCGAAGAAGCACCCGAACATGCCAACCACATTCCAAAATCCCATCTTATCCGGATTATCGGGCCACGCCTTGAAGAAACATTTGAACATCTGCGCGACCGTTTGAAGGCGGCAGAAGGCAGCGTTGCGATAAACCGCCGCGTTGTTTTAACGGGCGGCGCATGTCAATTACCGGGCATTCGTGAAATGGCGCAGCGCATTCTGGATAAGCAAGTACGCATTGGCCGCCCCTATCGTTTGCAAGGTCTAAGCGATAATGCGTCAGGCCCTGCCTTTGCGACGATTGCGGGATTACTTGCATACACCACCAACCCCATCGCCGGCATGCCGCGCTTTGGTCAGGATTTGAGCGCGAGCCAAGGGTTCTTTGACCGCATTGGTGGCTGGCTGCGCAACGCGATTTAAGCAGTGATATTCAGATTGAAGCCAATCGGGGTTGTATTGCCGTGCTTATCCATGGCCCGTCTAATTTCTTCGGAAATCTTCTTTTCAATATCTGCACGCACCTTGGGCGACATGGCTGTTAAGTCGTCTTCAGTGAGGTTATGCGCACGAAGGTACTGATAGCGGATTTTGTCTGCCGCCGACATCTGGGAATATTTTACCAGCTCCTCGGCAGGATCTGTCTGGCCTTTATCCTTTTTGGCTGACGTTAAGTTAACGGTCTGGCCGACGCTTTGCCCAGGAAAATAGCTGCTTAAGCCCGAAATCGCACTGCTCATACCCGTCTCCTTCACGCACATCCATCAACGGATGCGCATAGGGATAGAAGCATATTCTGTGCCAAAACATGCCCCCGATGATCTTGCCATAAAAATACCGCCGGATGGCCAATCTATTAAGGATTTCCGCCAATCATTACGCAAATCAGTTGATTTGGCCTTGCTTCGAATCCGAGCCGCGGCTTAGCCTTCCCGATACAGATTCAAACACTTATCCAAACGCCTAATTCAACCTAGGGATTAATCACAATGATTCAAATTACAGTTCCAGAAATGCAAACCCAGCTTCGCCCACGCATCACCGTTTTTGGTGTTGGCGGCGCAGGTGGCAATGCGGTCAACAACATGATCCGCTCCAATCTGGAAGGCGTTGAATTTGTGGTTGCCAATTCCGATGCGCAGGCACTTTCCAGCAATTTATCCGAGCGTAAATTGCAGCTTGGCGTAAACCTGACACGCGGCCTTGGCGCTGGCGCGAAACCGGATGTGGGCCGCGCATCTGCTGAAGAACAAATTGATGAAATCAACGCTTACCTAGAAGGCACCAACATGGCCTTCATCACCGCCGGTATGGGCGGCGGCACGGGTACTGGCGCAGCGCCCGTGATTGCCAGAGCCGCACGCGAACATGGCATTTTGACCGTTGGCGTTGTAACCAAACCATTCCACTTTGAAGGTTCACACCGCATGCGTATGGCGGAAGCCGGTATTGCCGAATTGCAGCAATATGTGGATACGCTCATCATCATTCCAAACCAAAACCTGTTCAGAATTGCCAATGAAAAAACAACCTTTGCGGATGCATTCCGCATGGCTGACGAAGTATTGCATTCCGGCGTTCGCGGCGTGACCGATTTGATGGTTATGCCTGGTTTGATTAACCTCGACTTTGCTGATATCCGCTCCGTGATGAGTGAAATGGGCAAAGCAATGATGGGCACCGGCGAAGCAACCGGCGACAAGCGCAGCGTGAATGCAGCCGAAGCGGCAATTGCCAACCCATTACTTGATGATGTCTCCATGAAGGGGGCACGCGGTGTGCTCATCAACATCACTGGCGGGTATGACATGACCCTGTTTGAGGTTGATGAAGCAGCCAACCGCATCCGCGAAGAAGTTGACCCCGATGCAAACATCATCTTTGGTTCAACCTTTGAAGAAAAGATGGATGGCCGCATGCGCGTTTCCGTTGTGGCTACAGGTATTGATACCGCCGCTGAAATGCCGCGCAGCCAGGCAGTGGGCATGGCCGGTTTAAACACATCCAAATTCCGCGCACCCGAAGCTCCACAACAAGCGTCGTTCAATTCCGGTTTCACAGCCCCGATTGCGGCACAACAACAGGCGCAAAAGGTGCAGCCACAACAACAGGCTTCATTCTATAATCCGGCACCACAGCAACAGCAGCAACAAGCACCTGCGGCACCGCAACCTTCTTTCTCGTCACCCTTTACCTGGGGCGCGCCAAAACAACCCCAGCAGCAAACGGTAACATCGCAAAGCGCTGCGCTGGACCAATTGCTGGAACGCGCAAAGCAGGCTGAAAGCATCATGAACCAGGCAACTGCCGCTGAACAACAGCAAGCACCCCAGCCTGTTCAGCCACCAGCATCCATTTCCTTTGGTCAATCACAGCCGCAATTCCCACAGGCACAACAACCACAGCAGCAAGCTGCTTTCGTGCAGCCGAATGAAAAACAAAACACGAAGCGCAGCAGCTCGCTTTTTGCGCGCATCGCTGAGTTTGGCGGCAAGCGTGATGTGCCAGCAGCGCCCGCTGAACAAACTTCCCAATCCCCCGCTAAAGAATTGGGCGTGAATGCATCGGATCGTCCGCGTCTTTCTTCGGAAGAAGAAACGCTGGAAATCCCCGCATTCCTGCGTCGCCAATCGAATTAATCTCCATCTTTTTCTTCAAACGGCGTCGGATGTGTTCTGGCGCCGTTTTTTTGCCTTTTTTTATATCCCTGCAACTGCCATTTTATGCTTATTTCACAGATAGTTATCATTGTAATACAACGTCATAACCAGTGATTTTGGGGGCGCCCTGCCCTTTGTTACGTTCCCCTACAGAACTGTTCTAACTCTTGGATTCTTCAGTGCTGGGCGACTTGCAACCTCTCCTTCCTTCTCCCGTTTTATCGGGCACACAAAAAACGCTGGCAGCGCCGCTGTCGTGTGAAGGCGAAGGCGTGCATAACGGAAAATCGGTGCGTATCAGTATTCAACCTGCTCCCGCCAATTACGGTATCCAGTTTGAGCGCACCGATGTGAAAGACAAAACCAATATCGTTTCTGCAATCTGGAGCGGCGTGCGCGTGACCCCGCTTTGCACACAAATTTTAAACGCTGACGGCGTTGAAGTACGTACCATTGAACATCTGATGGCGGCGCTTTTTGCCAGCGGTATTGATAACGCGCATATTACCATCAACGGCGCCGAAATGCCGATTATGGATGGCAGCAGCTTGCCTTTCCTGCATATGATTGCAAGCGTTGGGATTGTGGATTGCGGCGCAGCTCCGCGTGAATTCATCAAAATCATCAAGCCGATTGAAGCCAAGCACGGCGATGCGTATGCACGTTTATTGCCCGCAGCAACACCGCGCTTTAGCGTAACCGTTGCCTACCCGCAGCATAATGTGGGTGAACAACAAGCCTATTTTGATTTTGAGGACGGCAATTTCATTAAGGATATTGCAAGCGCACGTACCTTTGGCTTTAAAACCGATTTGGAATATCTTCACGCCAAGGGATTGGCGCTGGGCGGAAATTTCAGTAATGCGATTTTGATTAATGCCGAAGGCAAGATCATGAACCCGGGCGGCTATCGTTCCCCCAATGAACTGGCACGCCATAAATTGCTGGACGCTGTAGGTGATGTGGCACTGGCCGGCGGAATTATTCTGGGCCACATGGAAAGTAACCGTTCAGGCCACACGCTTAACAACGCTTTGCTCCGTGCTTTATTCGCTGACCCCAGCGCCTATACCAAAGTAGAGATAAGCGAATCATTAGGCTTTGCTTCCCAGCTTTCAGAAAACACCGTTTCTGTTTAGGCGTTTTAGGCCTGATTTCAGACATCTTTTCGCACTTTTTCACGCCATCAAATTCGTCTATAAACGAGCCATGGCTCATATCAAAAAACTCTGCATTGTCCTTGCGCTTGTGTTGCTTGCATCTTGCGAAGGTACCACTGAAAAACCCTATGTCGAAAAATCGGTCGACCAGCTCTATTCGGCTGCATCCAAAGCCATGGAAGAAAAGGATTTTGCCGAAGCCGCACGGCTGTTTGACGAAGTGGAACGCCAGCATCCCTATTCCGAATGGGCATCACGTGCGCAGATTATGTCGGCGTTTTCGCATTACCAGAATTACAAATACGATGATGCGATTAATACGCTTGACCGCTTTATTCAAATCCACCCCGGCCATGCGCAAATTGCCTATGCCTATTACTTAAAGGCGCTGTGCCATTACGAACAAATCAGCGATGTGCGACGCGACCAAGGCAACACCGCAAAGGCAATGGATGAATTACGCGAAGTATCGCGCCGCTTTCCAGGGACACCGTATGCACGCGATGCGGAATTAAAAATTGGCCTTGCCAAAGACCATTTGGCGGGTAAGGAAATGGAAATTGGCAGGTATTATCTGAACCAGAAACAATATATCGCCGCGCTGGGCCGTTTCCGCCGCGTGATTGAAGATTTCCAGACCACCAGCCATGTGCCCGAAGCATTGCACCGGATTGTGGAAACATATCTGCTGATTGGCATTCCAAAAGAAGCGCAAACCGCTGCAGCGGTATTGGGGTATAACTATCCAGGCAACCGCTGGTATCAAGACAGTTACGAAGTATTGAAGGGTAAGGGCCTCTCACCACAAAAGGACGAAGCAAGCTGGATTGCAAAACAATTCAGTTCCTCAACGCCCAAGCCCGCCCCCGAACCTGCGCCGCCTGAAACGGTTAGACCCGCAGCCAAACGCGAAGTTATTCAACCAGTCTATATCCGCACCGAAACCCCAACTTCAAAAACCGAAGCCCCGAAATAGGAACGCATCGCTCCATGCTCACCCAGCTATCCATCCGCAATGTTGTGCTGATTGAAAAGCTGGAGCTTGATTGCACTCTTCCTTCTCCTGGGGGTCTGTCAGTTCTCACGGGCGAAACGGGCGCGGGAAAATCCATTTTGCTCGACAGCCTTGGGTTGGGTTTAGGCGCACGCAGTGAAGCAAGTTTGATACGCAGCGGCGCAGACCAGGCAAGCGTTAGCCTTACTTTCCAACTTCCGAAAAAGCATCCTTCCCTTGCGCTCCTTAATGAACAGGGATTGCGTGATGCGGGGAGCAGTGAACCGCTTATTCTGCGGCGCGTTATCAGCCGCGATGGGCGCAGCAAGGCGTTTATTGATGACCAACCGGTGGCCGTGAACTTACTGAAAAAAATTGGTGAGTTATTGGTGGAGGTGCATGGGCAGTTTGAAACGCATGGCCTTTTGAACCGCGAAACACATATTGGTTTTTTAGACAGCTTTGCGGGATTAGCAGGCGATTTGGCTGCGTGTGAATTGTTGTACACCGCATGGCAAGATGCAGTTGCGGCATATTATAAAACCAAGGCAGATGTGGATGCCGCGCAAAAACAGGCCGAAGATATTGCAGCCGCATTAAGTGAGCTTAAGCAATTGGCGCCGCAGGCGGGTGAAGCCGATATGCTTGCTGAAAAGCGTACACGGTTACAGAGCCACGAAAAGATTATGGATGCGCTGCAATCCGCACACCGTGATATATCGCAGGATGATAAGGGCGCGCAGCGCATGGCAGCATCGGCGCGGCGCGTATTAACGCGGGCAGCCGAAAAAGCCGGCGAACTTTTAAATCCCGCGCTTGCGCAACTGGATATCGCAGAAAATGCGCTTGCCGAAGCATCCGCCTTGCTTGAAAACCTGCTACACAGCGATGCGTTTGATGCCGCCGCGTTGGAAAAAAGCGAAGAACGGTTATTTGCCCTGCGCGCTGCCGCACGCAAATACCGTGTGAATGTCGATGACCTTGCCAAATTGCATGATGAATTGGCGGCGCAGGCCGATTTGCTGGAACATTCCGGCAAGGAACTCGGCAAATTAGAAAAAGAAATGGCGCAAAAGCGTGCAGCGTTTGAAGCGCAAGCCAAGAAACTGCATGAAGCGCGTTTGGAAGCCGCCAAAGGATTACAAAAAGCGGTGCACAAGGAATTGCCGCCACTCAAATTGGAGAATGCCCGCTTTGAGGTGAATGTAGAATTACTTCCGCTTAATGAAGCGAATGCCAAGGGGATGAGCCGCGTGACGTTTGCCGCCGCAACCAACCCCGGTATGCCCAGCGGCGCATTGCATAAGGTC
The DNA here is from genome assembly GCA_033762625.1 of Alphaproteobacteria bacterium. Classification (NCBI taxonomy): domain Bacteria; kingdom Pseudomonadati; phylum Pseudomonadota; class Alphaproteobacteria; species Alphaproteobacteria bacterium. The sequence continues at coordinate 9,839 of JANRLI010000001.1, read as the reverse complement.
GCATCGGGCGGTGAACTGGCGCGGTTTATGCTCGCGCTGCGCTTATGTTTGGCCGAAGACGCTAGCGCCACGACTTTGGTATTTGATGAAGTGGATACCGGCATTGGCGGTGCAACCGCCAGCGCAGTGGGCGAACGTCTTGCCAAGCTTGGCCATACCATTCAAACGCTGGTGGTTACGCATAGCCCGCAGGTTGCAGCGCGCGGCAATCACCATTGGCGCATTGAAAAGCAAACCGTCAAAGGCCAGATGCAAACCAGTGCCATCACCTTAACCGGCGATGCGCGGCGTGAAGAAATCGCCCGCATGCTGGCCGGTGAAAAAATTACCGAAGCGGCCCGTGCTGCCGCTGATAGTTTGTTAAATGGCGTAGAAGTATCGCCAGCCAAAAAGCGCAAAGCGTCATGAGTAAAAAAAATCCCAAAAAGCCTGTGGAGATAGAACTCACTCCACTTGAAGCCAAGGCGGAAATGCAACGTCTTGCGGATATAATTTTGCATCACGACAAATTGTATCACCAGAAAGATGCGCCGGAAATCAGCGATGGCGAATATGACGCTCTGCGTAGTGCATTTAAAAAGCTGGCTGAAAGCTATCCGCATCTTGTTCCTGCCAATAATCCTGAAAAAGCCGTTGGCGCTACGCCGTTAAGCGGGTTTAGCAAGGTTAAGCACCGCGTGCCGATGCTATCGCTTGGGAATGCGTTTGATGATGAGGACGTAACAGATTTTATCACCCGCATTCAGCGTTTTTTGAATTTAAGCACCGATACTGCGGTTGAATGCGTGGCAGAACCAAAAATTGATGGACTTTCCGCTAGTTTGTTTTATGAAAACGGCGTGTTCACGCAAGGCGCAACCAGAGGTGATGGCGAAGTTGGCGAAGACATTACGCAAAATTTAAGTACGATTAAGGATATTCCCAAAAAATTATCGGGCAAATTTCCTGCAACAATCGAAATTCGCGGCGAAGTTTATATGGAGCGCGGCGATTTTCTTAAAATGAATGAAAAGCAGATTGCGGAGGGCAAACCCACCTTTGCAAACCCGCGCAATGCGGCAGCAGGAAGCCTTCGCCAACTTGATCCAAACATAACGGCCACGCGCCCGCTTAAATTCTTTGCTTATTCGTTGGGTTATAGTGATGGGCGGATAGTAAATAGCCAGCAGGAATTACGCGGTGCCCTTAAAAACTGGGGCTTTGCGCTTAATGAACCCTCACAAGTATGTAAAAGCGCAGCAGATATGATTGCGTATCATGCCAAGATTGCGCAGATGCGTTCTACCCTGCCCTTCGATTTGGACGGCGTGGTTTACAAAATAAATGATTTTGATTTGCAGGAACGTCTTGGGTTTGTTTCCCGTTCCCCGCGCTGGGCGATTGCGCACAAGTTTTCTGCCGAGGAAGCCGAAACAACCCTTAACGATATTATTATTCAAGTGGGTCGCACCGGCGCCCTTACGCCCGTTGCAGAACTGGAGCCTGTGAACGTGGGCGGCGTGATGGTATCGCGCGCAACCCTGCATAATGAAGATGAAATACAACGCAAAGATATCCGCGTGGGCGACCGTGTAATTATCCGGCGCGCGGGAGATGTGATCCCGCAGATTGTCAGCGTGAAGCTGGATGCACGCCCAAAAAATAGCAGCGCATATGTGTTTCCTGATACCTGCCCGGTGTGTAACAGCCCGGCCATTCGCCCTGAGGGTGAGGCTGTACGCCGTTGCACGGGCGGCTTTACGTGCAATGCACAGGCAATCGAACGTCTTATCCATTTCGCCAGCCGCGATGCGTTGGATATTGAAGGACTGGGCGACAAATCGCTGCGCGATTTCTGGGATGAGGGCTTAATCAAGGTTCCAGCAGATATTTTTACGCTTGAATCGCGTGATAAAGACAAGGCGCTGGAAAAACGCGAAGGCTGGGGCAAAAAATCGGTTCAAAAACTGTTTGATGCGATTAACGCCAAACGCACCGTTCCGCTTGACCGGTTTATCTTCGCGCTTGGTATCCGTCAGATTGGCGAAACCACCGCCAAATTACTGGCACGTAATTATGGGTCTTGGAAAAATCTTAGTGAGCAAATGATTGAAGCAGCAGACCATGATAGCATCGCATACCGTGATTTTGTTGCGCTGGATGGTATTGGCAAGGTGATGGCGGATGATTTAATCGGCTTTTTTGCAGATAAGCATAACCAGAAAATTATCCGTGATTTATTGGACGAAGTAACAGTTGAGGATTTTGTACGCGTCGCCAGCGCAGCCACAGCGCTAACAGGAAAAACCATTGTGTTTACAGGCACCTTGCAGACGATGGGCCGTAATGAGGCAAAAGCCAAAGCTGAAAAGCTTGGCGCGCATGTAGCAGGCAGCGTTTCATCAAAAACCGATTACGTGGTGGTTGGCGCAGATGCGGGTAGCAAGGCCGATAAAGCGCGCGCACTAGGCGTCACCGTACTAGACGAAGCCGAATGGCTTAAGATGGCTGGGCTATAGGATATAAATCAAAGTGGCGCGGTCGCGGCTTTAAGCCACGCTTTTTCTTGCTCGTTCATATTTGGCGCATGGGTATTAAACACGGTTGCATGATAGGTATTGAGCCATGTTTTTTCTGATGCGGTGAGCAGCGAAGCATCCACCAAGTTCAGATCGATTGGCGCAAGGGTCAGCGTTTCGAATTCGAACATCGGCTTGCCATCAAGCGTGTTCGTGCTTTCTTTGACAAAAACCAGATTTTCAATGCGGATGCCATAGGCGCCCGTCAGGTAATACCCAGGTTCATTCGATATCACCATTCCTGCTCGAAGTGGCACGGTGGAACGGCCAGAAATGCTTTGCGGCCCTTCATGCACGCCAAGGAAAGCCCCCACCCCATGGCCCGTGCCATGATCATAGTCAAGTCCTGCGGCCCATAAGTGCTGACGCGCGAGTATATCAAGTTGCCCGCCATGTGTGCCTTGCGGGAATACCGCCTGAGCTAAACCAATATGGCCTTTGAGCACCAGCGTGAAATGCGTTTTCATCTGCGGTGATGGCGTGCCAATTGCCAGCGTGCGCGTAACGTCGGTTGTTCCATCAAAATATTGGCCACCACTATCTATCAGGTAGAGTTCGCCCGCATTTAGACCGCGATTGCTTTCTTTAGTAGCGCGGTAATGCACAATAGCCCCGTGCGGGCCCGCGCCGGAAATGGATGGAAAGCTAGGGTAGATAAAGCCAGATGCAGTTTTGCGAAATTCCAGCAATTTATCTTCGGCAGCGATTTCAGTGACACTGCCAGGCTTTTGCGCTGCAAGCCAACATAAAAATTTGGTAAGCGCCAAGCCATCGCGGATATGCGCGGCCTTGATACCCGATAGTTCATCCTTGTTCTTGCAGGCTTTTGGTAAATCGCACAAATCAATCCCTGCATCAACACTTGCCCCTGCATCATCAAGCATATCAAGAATACGCGACGGTGTTTCCTGCGCATCAACCCGGACCTTGGCTTTTTTAGCGCCCAGTTGTTTTAGCGCACTAGCGAAATCATCCGGCGTTTGAATGGTAGCATCAGCAGATAGAATGTTGCGTGTTTCCGGTTTGAGCTTGGCTGGATTTACAAACCAGTCCACACTGCCCGTGTTGTATAAAATAGCGTAACTTAGTGGTAATGGTGTTGCCTCTACATCCGCGCCACGCACGTTTAAAAGCCACGCAATTGATGGCGGCGATGTAAGCGCCATGGCATCAAGGCCTTGCTCTTTCAATTCTTTAGCCAACCGTGTGCGTTTGGATGCGCTGGTTTCGCCTGCATATTTAATATCATGAACAAATATTTCGGTCATCGGTGCAGCGGGTTTATTCTGCCACACCAGATCAATCAGGTTTTTATCTACGCAAATCAACTTGGCTTTGTTTTTGGTCAACACTGCCTTGATTTTTTCGATGCTGGCGCGTGTGTGCAACCACGGGTCATAAGCAATCCGATCGCCTTCCTTAACATGTTGCGCCAGATATTCATGGAGCGGATTTTTAGTGAGGTGACGCAATTCGTAGTATTGATTTCCAACCTGTTGCTCTGCCTGAATGGTGTAACGCCCATCGGTAAAAAACGCGGCCTTGTCACGAAGCACCACCGCAAATCCGGATGAACCCGTAAACCCGGTGAGCCATGTTAGACGCTGCGCTGACGGCGGCACATATTCATTCATGTATTCATCAGCCAGGGGAACCAGAAATCCGTCAAGTTTTTCATGCACAAGCACATCGCGCAGCGCGGCGATGCGTTCAGCTTGCTGTGATTTGGTTGCGGCAAATTCCATTTTTTAATCTATCCCATCTTCTTCAAGACTAATATACACCAATTGCCAAAGCGTAAACGCCGCTTAATCACTATGCGTTGTAGCGCATAGGCATTTGCAACGCGTGCCACATCTTTATGCAGAAAACCCGCTAAAATAACGATGCCGCCGGGTTTCAAATGCCTGCGCATTTCGGGCGCAAGCCTAGCCAGCGGCCGCGCAAAAATATTACTTAAAATAACATCATAAGGCTTATGGCGTGCAATGGCGGCATGGGCAAACCCCATCGCCTTACGGTTAATTACAAACCGCGCGACGCCATTCTTGCGACAATTTTCTTGCGCGACACTGACGGAGTCCGCGTCCATATCGGTTGCAACGACACGTGTTTTAAAAAGTTTTGCCATGGCCATTGCAAGAATTGCCGAACCCGCACCTAAATCGAGCACATGCGCATCAGGCTTTATATGCAGCTCCTGCAATGCAGTTAGGCAACCAAACGTCGTTGGATGTTCGCCGGTGCCAAATGCGCAAGATGCTTCAAGTTCAACTTTGATTTTGTTAGCAGAAATAGTAGCGCGGTCTTTTTCACCGTGGATAACTACCCGCCCGATTTCAATTGGGGCGAAGCTGTCTTGGTTTGCCTTCAGCCAACCTTGCGCAGGCAGTTTTTGTAATTCATGGCGGTATGGTGCGTGGTTATTCCCGCTTGCCAGAATGGATAGCTCCATGAGGCAATTAGCCATATCGGGCTCTGCCAAATAAAGGCTTTCGGCAATCCATAACGGGTTTTCGCTGCGGTCTTCTGCGTCAGCTTTGAAGGCGGTTTGCCCTACTTCGCCTTCGGGCAAAAGCATCAACGCATCCTGAATAACCGTGTGCGGCACATAAAGCGTGAGTGACCAGACAAATTTAACAGCCATTAGAACTGACTCATCTTAAAACTGCCCGGCTAAATCTTCAGGCACAACGAAATCAGCCATGATTTTTTTGGTGCCACCCATATCAAATTCCACTTCCAGCTTTACGCCATCCACCAGCGCGACATTGCCATAGCCGAATTTTTGATGAAAGACACGGTCACCCTTGCTGAATTTACGGGAGGTTTCTTCATCAACCTCTACACGCTCGGCGCGACCTTCAATTAAATTGGCTTTTGGACGTGCGGGGTAATTGGATTTACCAAAAGCAGCTCCGCGATAAGCGGATGAATTATAGGATGTTTGGGCAAATTCTTGTGGCGACGCATCCAAATTTCTTGGGGCCCCGCGCATATTTCGAAAGCCACCTTCGGAAAAGCTGCTGCGGTTCATCGCGCTGAACATGCCGGCTTCCGCGCTGGCTTCAATATGCTGTGCGGGCAGTTCAGAAATGAAGCGTGAAGGAATAGCATTTGTCCATGAACCATAGACAAGGCGATTGGCAACGGTGCTGATCACCGCGTGCTGGCGCGCGCGGGTGAGGCCGACATAAGCCAAGCGACGCTCTTCTTCCAAACCCTTCATGCCGTTTTCTTCCAAGGAACGGCGGGATGGAAAAATTTCTTCTTCCCAACCCGGCAAAAACACCAAATCAAATTCGAGGCCTTTGGCAGCATGAAGGGTCATGATGGTTACTTGGTCTTGATCTTCCGCGCTCGCTTTTTCCATGACCAGACTGACGTGCTCCATGAAGCTTTGCAGATTATCGAATTCAGCGATGGCATTGATAAGTTCTTTCAAGTTTTCAAGGCGTGTGGGTGCATCGGGCGTTTTTTCAGCCTGCCACATGGCGATATAGCCGGATTCTTCCAGCACGCGCTCCGTTAAATCGGTATGTGGTAAATCAGGTAATTGCTGGACCCACACATCATAAGTACGAATGAAGCTTTCCAGCGTTGCGCGCATTTTGGGTTTAAATGCATCGCGATTCAGCAATTCACGCACGGCGTGCAGCATTCCAACCTTGTTTTCCCGCGCATGAACGGCAATTTGCTGCATGGTGGCGGGACCAAGACCGCGTTTTGGCACATTGATGATGCGTTCAAACGCCAAATCATCTTCCGGCACAAGCATAAGGCGTATGTACGCAATCGCATCGCGAATTTCCTGACGTTCATAGAAACGCGGGCCACCGATAACACGATAAGGCACACCGATTTTTAAAAAGCGTTCTTCAAATTCACGGGTTTGGAAACCCGCGCGCACCAACACCGCCATATTATTGAGCGGCATGCCGCGGCGCTGGAAGGATTCCAGTTCATCGCCCACAAAGCGCGCTTCGCTTTCACCGTCCCATAAGGATTGTACGCGGACCTTTGCGCCTTCGCTTGCACTCGTCCACAAGGTTTTTCCCAAGCGGTCGCGGTTATGCGCAATTAATGCCGATGCAGCGCCAAGAATATGGCCGGAAGAACGATAGTTTTCCTCCAACCGGATGATTTTTGCTCCCGGAAAATCCTGTTCGAACCGAAGAATATTGCCGATTTCTGCGCCGCGCCAGCCGTAAATCGATTGGTCTTCATCGCCCACACAGCAGATATTGCGCGCCTGTCCATCGGGGGTGAGCATCAGCAACCGCAGCCATAAATATTGCACGACGTTGGTATCTTGATACTCATCAACCAGAATATAGCGGAAGCGATGCTGATATTCTTGAAGCAAGTCGGGATGATTTTGCAGCAGCACCAGATTGTATAAAAGTAAATCGCCGAAATCACAGGCATTGAGCGTGCGCAAGCGATCTTGATAGATGGTATAGACCTTCAGATATAAGCCACTTTGCGTTACTTCGCTGGGCGGTACTTTATCAGGTGTATAGCCCCTGTCCTTCCAGCGTTCGATGACCGCAAGCACGGCGCGTGCCGGCGTTTTCTTGGTATCGACATGTTCTGCTTCCAGTATTTGTTTGATTAAACGCAATTGGTCATCAGTATCTAGAATTGTAAAATTCTGCTTCAAACCAACGCGTTCTGCATGCTTACGCAAGATGCGGGTGCACAGCGAATGGAACGTGCCCAAAAACCAGCCTTCCGTCGGTTGGCCAACGAGCGCCGAAACACGTTCCTGCAATTCGCGCGCGGCCTTATTGGTAAAAGTAACCGCCATGATTTGAAATGGGCTGGCACGGCCGCTTAGCAAAATCGCGGCAAGGCGGGTGGTGAGTACGCGGGTTTTACCTGTGCCCGCACCTGCCAACACCAATACAGGGCCATCCACCGCTTCAACGGCGGAGCGTTGCGCGGGGTTTAGCCCCGATAACATATCGACCGGGTAATTATCTTTTGAAGAAACATTTGAAGAAACAAGGGCATGCTGCATGCCCTAAAGATAGAACAAAACGCGAAAAGATACACGAAAAAAGCTATGGGGGAATTTTAGCAAGTTCCGGCTGATTTAACCTGCGGCAACTTCGGTTCCGCCATCATCCGAATCGAGGTCATCGAAGCGGTCGGCATCTTTGCCCTTCGCATCCATCAGTTTTGCCATGGTCACGCTATCCAAATCTTGCACCACCACACGGTTACGGCCCGCAGCTTTAGCCAAATACATGCCTGCATCAGCACGTTTGAGGAATTGCGAAAGCGGTTCATGCGGGTGATATTGCGCAACGCCAATTGAAACCGTGACCTGACCCAGGGTTGCATGGGTATCGCGGCGGATGATTTTCTTTTGCGATACAGACATACGCAGCGCATCCGCTACGCGTTGCGCATCCATCAATTTGGTTTGCGGCAATACAATCACAAATTCTTCGCCGCCATAACGCGCCACGCAATCTTTTCCTTTCAGGTTTTCCATAAGGGTGCGCGCCACCAGTTTTAATACCTGATCACCCACCAAATGCCCGTGGGTGTCGTTGAATTTCTTGAAATGGTCGATATCAATCATCAATACGCTGAGCGCAGATTTTTGTTCTTCCGCATCGGTTACGAGGCGTTTCAATTCATTGCTGAGATGCTTGCGATTACCAACGCCGGTTAATGAATCGGTGAGGGTTTCTTTTTGAACGCGCGTTAGATCTTCTTTCATCACGGTAATTTGCGCGGATGATTTTTCAAGCTGTTCTTGCAACTGCTGGTTTTTGGTCGCAATCGACTTGGTTTCGGTAACCACTTTATTGACAGCGGCGCGAATTTCATCAACCGATAAGGGTTTGTTCAGATGCGTTGTGAACCCGCTCAAGGTTTCGCTGAACTGTGCATTGCCTTCATTAACGGTGGAGATGACCTCCATCACACGTGCCAGTTCTTCGGAAAGCTGTTTGACGTTATTTTGCAAAACTTCTTTTTCTTTATCGGCGCCCAGATGCTTATCGTAAATAGCGCGCGCTTGATCAGCCGTAAAACCGCTGCCACGCACTGCGCCATCCACTAATTCTTTAATCTGCGGCAAACGACCGCTGACATAGGCATAGAGCAGTTCAAAATTCTGCGGCGTTGGCGGCAACCCTAAAAATTCCAGACGCAGCAAGGCCGCTTTGGAATATTCACTGGCTTTTTGAATGGAATCTTCGAACATCGATACGGCATCATTATCAAGGAATTGGAGTGCTAATTTAGCGCACAAACCCTTAAAAAAGATAAAATGGCAAATGCCTATTAACTGTTGGAGTTATCGCGTTTATAAGCACTATTTTACAAATTGTTTTGTAAGCCGAATGTAAATTTTTATTTAAAAACGCGGTTCCATGATGATTTAAGGGCATCATCCAGCTGGTTCATTTTCACATCGATTCCTAGCGCGTTGAGGGATGTCACCCCGTAACTGGAAATACCGCACGGAATAATTCCGGCAAAATGCGATAAATCAGGATTCACATTAATAGCCACACCGTGATACGCAACCCATTTGCGAATGCGCACACCAATTGCCGCAATTTTTTCTTCACGGCCATTATGCTCAACCCACAGCCCGATGCGTCCTTCGCGCTGCGCAGCTTTCACACCGAATTCCGCAAGCGCGCTGATGACCCATTGTTCAAGATTTTGCACATAAGCGCGCACATCACGCCCGCGGGCGCGCAAATCTGCCATGACATATGCAACGCGTTGGCCCGGCCCATGATAGGTATAGCGCCCACCCCTGCCGGTTGGATAAACCGGAAAACGCTGCGGCGCTAATAGCTCGGCAGCATCCGCACTGGTGCCACTGGTGTAAAGCGGCGGGTGTTCGAGTAGCCATATTTTCTCATCTGCCTTACCCGCAATCATCGCATCGACATGGGTTTCCATGGCGGCCAAGGCTTCAGGATATTCAACGGGTTTGGGGCTTAATTGCCATTCAGTCATGTTTTAAACTTTACTTTCATGCAGCTGATTAGTAAATAAACATCATAATCTTTGCATTTTTTAAAACGATATATGAACAGCGAACAGCCCTTACCAGGACTATTTATAACTGCTGACCAAACAGCAGCACTGGAAGCCATGTTTTCGGCAAACTTCGATATTGTTATTCTTCGCCATCCCAATCCGGCTGCGTTTGAAGCGGCGATGAATGCCATTTGCACTGCGCGGCCCGAACTTGTATCGCGTGATTTTGCATTCAAATCGGAACGCACGGCAACACGTAGCACA